>JACDEC010000307.1 GCA_013816645.1 Planctomycetota bacterium | reverse complement strand
GTTGAGGCCGCTCGAGACGACGCTGCCGAGGATCAGCAGCATGCCGACGATGACCAGCAGTTCGCCGGAGCGGAAGCGCCCGCCACGCCCGAGCACGGGCAGCATCAGCAATGCCGCGGCCAGGCCGCCGAACACCGGCCAGAGCGGAGCGAGCAGCTTCCACGACGTGGTCGCGGGGATGACTGCTCCGATCGCGCACGCGCCGATCCCCGCGATGACGATCTTCCAGCCCGTCGCCTTGCGGTCGACGAACAGGCTGAGCAGCGGATTGAGCGCCACGCCCAGCAGCACGACCAGCAGGAACACCCCGACCGGGAGGTGCTGGCTGTACATCAACGTGTTCTTGAGGTACCAGTCGTTGTACGGCGTCAGCAGCGCCACGCCGGCGACCGCGAGCAGACCGATGCTCACCGCGCGCAGGGTCAGCGCTCGCGGCTTGGCCTCGACCGTCCCTGCGCCCGGATCGCGTATGTCGTCCACGGGCGGCTCGCTGGGTCGGTCGGACATCGGTGGGTCGAACGATAGGATCGGCGGCGGCTCAGCCAAGGGTCCGGCAGCTTGCTTCACTCACGCTCGATAACGCGTGACCGTCTGCCTGCTCAGGACGCGACGTCGCCCAAGGCCACGCTCGGCGCGCACGGCGCCGCGAAGCGGTACAGGCGCGACGCAGCGGGAACGCCGGCGAGACCGCCGTCGCGAGACCAACGCAGATCGAGCCAACGGCCGCTGGCGCCGGGAGTGACGCCGTCGTCGTCCCACAGGGCCCCGTGCGCGACCGCATCGCCGTAGAGCACCGGCACGATCTCGAAGCCCTGTCCCGCCGTCACCCGCTCGACCGGAGTCGCGAGCGGCAGCAGCGCGCCCTCGCGCACGTAGAGCGGGACGCGCGCGAGCCCGGGTTCGACGCTGAACGAGCGGCCGCCTCCGATCGGCTCGCCGGTCCAGAAGTCGCGCCAACCTCCGGCGGGCAGCCACACATCGCGCCGCGGGCTCGCCGCGGTCAGCGGAGCGGCGAGCAGGTCGGGACCGATCATCCACTGGTCGTCGATCGCCCAACTGCGCGGGTCGTCTGGATGATCGAGCGCCAGCGCGCGGCAGGGCGGCGTGCCGTCCTGAGCGTAGCGCGCGAAGGCGGCGTAGAGGTACGGCTGCAGGCGACGGCGCAGGCGCAGCGCGGCGAGCACCAATCCCCGCGCGCGATCGGCCTGCGGCATGCGCTCGCCGCGGTTGTTGGCCTTGGGTTCGATGTGCACCCAAGGCGGATTGCGGATGTACCAGGCGTTGATCAGCGCCAATGGCGAGAGCACCACGCTCTGCACCCGGCGGACCAGGTCCTCGAGGCTGTCGGCGTGGCGGACTTCCGGCGTCCACAGCAATCCGCTGAACGAGGCGGTGACCACGCCGCGCAGGAAGTCGCGGTGCTCGTAGAGATCCGAGTAGAGCACGAACGGCAGCGGCGCGGCGAGCGCGCCGCTCGCCCGGACCAGCGAGAGATGGCGCTTCCCGGCGGCGCGGAACATGCCGTCGATCGCGTGCTGGTAGTGCACGCCGTAGAGGTTGTGCATCTGCTCGCCGTCGGCACCGCTGGGGAACTCGGCCCACTCCGGGAACGACCAGGGGTGGTTGAAGTCGCCGTTGTCGCATTCGTCGAGCTTGAAGCCGCCGATCCCCTGCGCGACCAGGCCGGCATGATGGCGCGCGAACAGCGCCGTTCCTTGTTCGGTCAGGAAGTCGGGGACCAGCCCGTCGGTGGCGGTCTCGCTGGCGCACCACGGGCGGATCTCGCGCGCGAACGGCGCATCGGGATGGATGTAGGCGTTCTCCCAGAGATTGACCTCGAGGTCGAGATCGCGCATCTCGCCGAGGAATCCCTTCGGATCGGCGAAACGCGCGGGCGACCAGTCGAAGGTGTTGGGATAGCACGAACGCTGCCAACCCGGCTCGAGGCCGAAGACGTCGATCGGCATGCCGTCGGCGCGCAAGGCGCGCGCGCACGCCGTAGCCTCGGCCTGGTCGAAACCGGTGTAGGCGCGGTACCAGGTGCCCAGCGACGCGATCGGCGGCAGCACACCCCCGCCGCTCCACAGGTTGTAGCGGCGCACCGCGTCGAGCAGGGTCGGACCGTGGAAGAGGTAGAGGTCGACCCCAGCGGCGATCGGCACTTCGAGCACGATGCGCTCGCCGACGGCCGCATTGCGGTAGAGGTCTTCGACCCGGTCGGATGGCGGCAGATTCTTCGCCGCCACGCGCTCGCGCCACGAACGGTCGTCCGCCGCCAAGGTGGCGTGGGTGCCGATCCACAGCGACGCGTAGCGGGCGGTGTCGGCGAGCACCGCCCAGCCGTCGCTGCACGCCCAGAACGGCACCGGGGCGTGGGAGTCGCCGGTGTCGGCGACCGGATCGGCGTTGGTGCGCAGCGTCTTCTTCTTCCCTGTCTGCAGCACCGACTTCAGCTGCAGCCCGAGTCCGAAGACGCCGCTGCCGCGACGCAGCGGCATGGTCACCACCAGACCGCGGGCGCCGTGGCGCACCTGCACCTGCGCGGCGTCGAACGGCGCGCGCTCGGCGGTGGGGAGGGCTTCGAGTTCCGGCAGCTTTGCCTGCGAGCGCCGAACGGCGATCGGCGTGATCGCCTCCGGCGTGCCGCAGCGCAAGCGGAAGACGCCGGGCGCGACGAGATCGGGCGTGGACATCGCCGCGATCATGGTCGCGGCGACGCCGTAGGGAATGCGCCGGCGGTGGCCCCTCCCCTTGGGTCAGCCCGAGCCCTTGGGCATGCCCGGACCGGGGACGTGGACGATGAAGGTGTGGGTGTTGTTGCCGGTGTCGCCGTCGGTGTTGCCCTCGGCTTCGAGGCTGAGGACGACTTCGTGGTCGCCCGGATCGGTGATGAAGACGCCGACCGAATCCTCGATCGAGCCGTTGCCGGGGACAACCGCCAGGTCCCTGGTGATGTTGATCTTCGGCGACGTGCTGTCGCAGCGCAGGCGCCATTTCATCCCGATCGCCGGGGTGCTGGCGGTGTTGTCGGCGAGGAAGTGGAAGTCGAGCTTGTCGTCCTCGCGCAACAGGGCGTGGAAGTGCGGCTCGCGCGCCTGGAACTTGATGTCGTCGGCCACAGGCGGGCGGATGCCCGGCGGGATGTCCATGATGAAGCGGTAGCTGTTGTTGCTGCGGTCGGTCTCCTGGATCATCGCCGCATCCGGATCGAGCGCGACCTCGTAGGTGTAGCGTCCCGGCGCCAGGTTCGGTTCGGCCCACTCGACGTGGACATCGTGCCCGGTGTGGACGTCGGCATGGGCGGGGACGTCGGCGATCGTGCCGCGCTTCTCGACGGGATTGGCTCCGTCGAGCCGACGCACCACCCAGTGCAGGTTACGCGCCGAGGCATCGCCGTCATTGCGCACGCTGAAGTAGAAGGCGGGGTAGCGCGGGTTGTTGTAGAAGTCCTGGTGCAGGTGCACGCCGTACAGCCTGATATCGATCGGACCGGTGGAAGATGACGTGCCGCCGGATTTGCCGCCGCCGCCACCACCACCACCACCACCGCCGCAGGCGGACAGCGCCAGCACGACCGCCAGGTAGGAACAACCCAGATTGCACCGCTTGCCCATGACCACTCCATTGCATTGCATTGCGAAAATTCTATTTACCGCGAAAGCACGCTTCGAATGCGCTGCTGGCGGACATGCACGCCACTCGACACCGCTCACCAATGATTGCCCATTCATAGTGTGCAGACCGCTGGTCGCAGCGGAAAACCTGCTCTGCTTCATCGGACCTGGTCAATCCTGTCCCAGTCTCCGGCCGATCCTCCCATTGGCCTGCCCGGCCCGTCCACCACCGTCCATCATGGCCGAGCCCCTCCGCGATCCACGTGTCCGCGATTACGTCATGCCCACGCGGATCGTGTGGCGCAGCCCGGCGCCCGCGCCCGAGAACCCCGACCTCCTGCTGTCGCAGACTGGCCACCAGGTCGGCCCGGCCGGACCGCGCTGCGTGCTCGGCCATGGCGCGGGCCTGCTGCTCGACTTCGGCCGCGAACTGCACGGCGGGGTGCAGATCGTCGCCCATGAGACCACCGACAACAAGCCGGTGCAGGTCCGCGTGCGCTTTGGCGAATCCGCCGGCGAGGCCATGGCCGATCCGTTCCCGATCCACGGCCACGCCATCCACGACCACCGCTGCGCCCTGCCGTGGTTCGGTTCCGCCGAGGTCGGCAACACCGGCTTCCGCTTCGTGCGCATCGACGTCGACGATCCCGGCAAGGAAGTCCGCCTGGTCAGCGTGCGCGCGGTGCACCTCTACCGCGACCTGCCCTGGCGCGGATCGTTCCGCTGCCCGGACGAACGCCTCAACCAGATCTGGCGCACCGGGGCCTACACCACCCAGCTGTGCCTGCAGGATCTGCTGTGGGACGGCATCAAGCGCGATCGGCTGGTGTGGATCGGCGACATGCATCCCGAGACCATGGTCGTGGCCACGGTGTTCGGCAGCGGCGATGTGGTGCCGCACAGCCTCGACCTGCTGCGCGACGCGACGCCGCTGCCGGGCTGGATGAACGGCATCAGCTCGTATTCGCTGTGGTGGCTGCTCACCCAGCACACCTGGTGGATGTACGTCGGCGACGCGGCCTACCTCGAGGCGCAGCGCGGCTACCTCGGCGGCTTGGCCGCGCAGGTCCTGGGATGCATCGGCGACGACGGCGGCGAGCGGCTGGCGGAGTGGCGCTTCCTCGACTGGCCGACCGCCGGCGACGACGTCGCCAAGCACGCCGGCCTGCAGGGCCTGCTGG
>JACDEC010000306.1 GCA_013816645.1 Planctomycetota bacterium | reverse complement strand
CTGGTCGCCGGCGACGGCGAGCGGGTGCACGCCTGGCTGGAACGTGGCCGCGCCGGGCGCCTGCGCTACGAATCCGGCCGCGCCGCCGACCTTCGTCCGCACGACGGGCAGTAGCGGCACGGCTACAAAATAAGAAGGCCCCGGGAAATCCCGGGGCCTTCGCATCGACCACGTGGTCGATCCGCATCACTTGGCGGTGGGCAGTTCCATGGTCGGCTTGGCGTCTTCGGATTTGGCGGCGAGCCAGGTCTTCGAGCCCGAACCCTCCATCGCAACCAGACCGCCGTGGCCGGCGCCGATGTAGAGCTTGGGCGCGTCCTTGGAGTACCACGCGGTGCTGGCGTAGTCCTTGCCCTGGACGTTCACGGTGGTCTCGACCTTGTGGCTGGCGAATTCGCCGGCGGCGACCGACTTCTTCTCGTCGGACTCGACGATCTTGGCCTTCGGCTGCTCGCCGGCTGGCGCGTCGCCGGCCTTGGGGGGCTCGGTGACCTTGATCGCGGTCCACGCCTTGTCGCCCTTGGCGGCGGACCAGGCCTTGTTGATCTTCTTGTCCTTGCCGATCGAGAACAGGTAGCCGTAGGACATCGAGCCCGCATCCATCCACTGCTCGATCCAGGTGTTGTCGCCTTCCTGTCCGACGACCTTGACGGTATTCGAGCTCTTCTGGCCGCTGGCCTCGGTCTCGTAGGTCACTGACTGGCCGACCTTTGCGCCGCTGAGGTCACCGGCGAACTGGATGCTCATCACCGAATCGGGCTTGTAGGAGCCGCCCGAACGGCCCATGCCGGGCACGGACATGCCGCAACCAGCGACGCAGGCGATCATCACAGCCACGACACCGAAACCGAGAAGACGGGACATGCAGGTTGTTCCTTTGAGGGGTGGATCCCCGGCGCACGGAAGGGCGTCGAGGCGAGGCCGCACGCTGGTTGACCGCGCGGATCGTTCAACGCCAAGCAGGGCAGGTCTCGACGACCGGTAGCAGAACCCTGGTGTTCAGGCGAACGCCGCGAGGTCCGCGGCCTTGTCGAGGTTCTTGAGCGTCGCCCCGGTGATCGTCCGGCTGATCATGCCGCTCAGGGTCTTGCCCGGCCCGAGTTCCCAGAACTCGCCGATCCCGGCACGTTGCATGTTGACGACCGCATCGGCCCAGCGCACCGGCTTGGTCAGCTGCGCGACCAGCAGGTCCGGGACCTCGGCGGCGCTGGTCACCGGGCCGGCGTGGACGTTGGTGTACACGGGCACGGAAGGATCACGCATCGTGGTCCCGGCCAGGGCGGCGCGCAGCCGCTGCGCGGCCGGCGCCATCAATGCGCTGTGAAAGGCGCCGGCGACATTGAGCGCCACCGCCTTGCGCAGTCCGACCTCCTTGGCCCGCGCCACGGCGCGCTCGCAGGCGGCCTTGGCGCCCGAGATCACCACCTGCCCGGTGGCATTGAGGTTGGCGACCTGCAGGACTTCGCCATCCGCGCACAGATCGCACAGCTTCTGGGCGGTCGGCTCGTCGGCACCGATCAATGCGACCATGCCGCTGGGGACCAGGTCCGCAGCCTCCTGCATGGCCTGACCGCGCAGGCGGACCAGCCCCACCGCATCGGCGAAGGACAGCACGCCTGCGGCGACCAGGCTGGTGTATTCGCCGAGGCTCAGGCCGGCGACCGCCGTGAACTCCGGACGTCGACCGAGCCGCTCCTCGAGCGCGGCCATCGCCATCAGGGACACGACCAGGATGGCGGGCTGGCTGATGTCGGTGCGCGTCAACTCGGCTTCGGGACCCTCGGCGATGGTCCGCGCCAAGGGCAGGCCGAGCACCGCGTCAGCCTGTTCGAGCAGCGCGCGAGCCCGTGGCGAAGCCTGGGCCAGGTCCATGCCCATGCCGACGTATTGGGCTCCCTGACCGGGGAAAACGAGCGCACGCGTCATGCCACCTCCTCGACGGGTGGAGTCGTATGCCCACCCCCCGGCTTAGCCAGCGCCCGGAGCGCCGGCATCGCGCTGCGCCGTGGCCGGGGCGGTCCGACCACGACCCAACGGCACCACCCGCTCGCCTTCGACAACGGCCTCCTCGACCGAGCGGTCCTCGCCTTCGGGCAGGGTGGTGCGCATGGCCTGCCAGCTCATGCCCTCGTCGCGCAACACTGCGGCGACGGCGGCGGTGCCGAGGGCTTCGCCGATGACGATCAGGACGTGATCCCCCTGGACGAAACGCACGCGGTCGACCTTGGCGAGGGTCGCGAAGGCCACGACCAGCCGCAGCCGCGTTGGACGGTCGAGCGGCCTGGCGAATTCGACCTCCAAGCGCATGACCATGTCGGACGGTAGCCAGCCGGCTGCGCCCGCGAAGCCGCAAGCGCTGGCCCCGGCCAGGTCACTATTTGGATAGTCGCGTCGTAGGCGATGACTCACACCGCGAAAAGCCTTGGGCCGGCGCGCTTGCGCCGCCAGCCGGGCATCCCTAGCGTCGCTGGCGGTCCGGAGACGGGGCGATGATGATCCGCTTGCAGCACACGCGCGCCGATGGCGAGGTGGACACCTACCACCTCAAGGCGGGCAGGCGTTACCACCTCGGCCGCGGTTCCGCGTGCGAAGTTCGCCTGCTCGACCTCAAGCTCAGTCGCAAACACGCGGTCATCGAGTTCGCCGACGGCGGCTGGCGTATCGAAGACCTGTGCAGCACCAACGGCTGCCGCGTCAACGGACAGCAGATCGTCGGTCCGACCAAGCTCAGCCAGGGCGTCACCATCGAGATCGGTCAGACCGCGTTGAGCATCGCCCGCATCTTCACCGACCAGGAAGAGCAGGAACAGGACGGTCAAGACGAGGAACCGGTGGCGGTGGGCGCCCCGGTGATCGCCGTCAATGCTTCGAATGAATTCAAACCGGTGACCGACGCCCAGGCGGTCGTGGGCCGCGATGGCAAGCACCGCACCCCGGTGCCTCTGACCCGCATCCAGCAGGAAGCCATGCCGGACGATGGGGACGAGAAGGTCCGCTCGACGGAGAGCGAGCTGAGCGCCAACGATTGGGAACCCGAACCCGAGACCGAGCACCTCAACAAGACCGGCGCCCTGATGCCGATCGGCAAAGGTGCCGAGCCCCCGCCCAGGCCGGCGCCGGTGGTCAAGTCGACCTCGTTCGACGTGCGCACGCCCGTGCCGCATGCGGTCGCCGGTATCGCACCCGAGCGGGCCGCACCGCCGGCACAGCCCCCCGCGGCTCCGCCCCCGGCACGGCCTGCTTCCGCCGCGGCAGCCCCGAGCGCGACCAACTCCAAGATGCCGGCCGCGCCGGTGACCGGGCCGAAGATCAAGCCGGTGACGATCCGCGTCGGCCATGTCGATCCGCCGTACCTGACCACCCCGACCTTCACCCCGGTCCTGGGCGAGGCCGCGGCCGCCGCGGTGCCGCCGGATGCTGCGGCCGCCCCCAACGCTGAACGCTCGTTCTTTATCACGGTGCTGGGTCGCCGTATCGGTCCGCTGTCGCGCGCCGACGCGCGCGAACTCAAGTCGCGCGAGCTCAAGGGCGTCCTGACCCTCGCCGACCTCGAGACCTATCCCCGCGCCTGAAGGCAGCCGGGAAGGCCGCGACAAGCCAGTAGCCAATCGGCCCGCCAAGCCCACCATCGCCGCCTGCGATGGCGTACCCGCACCGACGCATCCGCCTCATCCCCTCGCTGGTCGCGGCGTTCGCCTGCGTGGCCGCCCCGACCTTCGGCGAAGAGGCCAAGCAACCCGAGCGTGCGCCCGTCGCCGAGCCGTCGACCGGGCTGGTCATCCACCCGGGTCGCGGCCACTACCTCGAGGCCGACGGCCTGACCGCGGTATATCCCGACGGCTTCCTCGCCCGCATCGACGACGCCACGGTGATTGCCGACGCCGTGCGCTACGGGGTGCGCGACCAGGAACTGTTCGCGCAGGGTCGGGTGGTCTACGCCGCGCCCGGGCTGCGGGTGCACGCCGACCGCCTCGGCCTGCGCATCGGCGAGCGCCGTGGGCAGGCGTGGGATGTCGAAGCCTGGATCGAAGCGCCGAGCGGACGGCTGCCGGTGCGCGCGCGCCACCTGCGCTTCGACCGCAACAAAGCCGTCTTCACCGGTGTGCAGGCCGGCCCCGCGCACGGCGGCCTCCTCGCCATCGGAGCGCGCACCATCACCGTGCGCCTGCGCGATCGTCCCGATCCCGATCGCGAAGGCCCCGGCCGCTTCGTGCGCAGCGTCTCGCTCGGCGGGCCATACCTCAAAGTCATGGGCGCGCCGGTGCTGTGGCTGCCCTGGCTGTACCGCGATTTCGTCATCGACTACCCGTGGACGCGCTACCGCTTCGGCCGCAGCGAACGCCTCGGCTGGTTCGCCCAGGCGCAGATCGGTTCCAGCCTGCCGGAACTGCTCGGCTGGCACACCCGGGTCGAAGGCCGCTTCGATCGCTACAGCATCGCCGGCACCGGGCTCGGCGCGAACGTGGAGTGGCGCCATCGGACCTTCGGCCGCGGTGAATATTCCTGGTACGGCATGGACCCCGAGGAGATCCGCAGCGACGCCGACGCTGACGTGGTGCTCGCCGAGCGGGACGCCGAAGTCCACGACGCCGAGCACCGCGTCCGTTTCCCCGGCGGCGCCGCCTATGCGCGCTGGGTCGACATCCCCGACGGCGACCCGCTGGTGCCGGGCGGACCGAGCCAGCCGCCCGACGAACGCTTCCGATCCGACTACCTACGCGACGACCTCGAGCACCGGCCCTTCGCACGTCGCGGCGCGACCCTCGCCGAGGGCACCGCGCTCGGCACCTTCGTGGCCGACAC
>JACDEC010000305.1 GCA_013816645.1 Planctomycetota bacterium | reverse complement strand
GGCGACGCCACGCCGATTGGCGCCGCCGCCGATCCCGGCGTGCTGCGACGCATCGCGCCCGCCTATCCCGCACGGTCGCGTCGCCACGGGGATCAGGGCCGCGTCGACCTGCAGGTCACGCTCGACCCGCTGGGGCATCCGCTGGTCGTGGACATCGCCCGCAGCAGTGGATTTGCCCGCTTGGACGAAGCGGCTCGCGCGGCGGTCCGTCAGTGGCTGTTCACGCCGCCGCAGCGGTGGCGATCACCCATCCGCTTGGTCAGCGTGGAGTTCCGACTTCGCTGAGCAGCGGTTTAGGCCCGAAACCCGGGCTGATCGCGGGAACCGTGTACTGGTGGTTATTGTCCCGCTCTTCATCGTTTCTTCGCACGCGGGGTCACGATCCGGGCCATCCACAAACCCCGGGTCCAAGGCTGAAACCACCGACCCTGTACAGGAGCCAGCCCTCATGCATCTCGTAAAGACGCTTTCCGCCTTGGCCATCGTCGGCGGCTTCCTGCCGACCGCCCAGGCGTTGTCGATCAAGGACGACGTCATCTCGCTCGGCGTGGGCGTGCGCCTGCAGACCCGGCTCCAGATCAATGACGGCACCGACCGTGTCGGAGACGACTACCGCATCCAGAGCGGCACCCGCAACGCGGCCAACGATGACCTCGACTTCTCGATCCACCGCGCCCGCCTGTACCTCAACGGCAAGTACGGCGCGAACTGGAAATTCCAGCTCGCCTTCGCCTCGGACGGCATCGATGCCGGCACCCAGGTCGGCGCGACCAACGGCAACAACAACCGTCTGGCGCAGGTGCGCTACGCCTGGATCGAGCGCCAGTTCAAGATCAACGACGATTTCAGCCACGCGATCCACGCCGGCCTCGACAAGCCCTATCAGAATCCCAGCGACGCGGCGATGAGCTCGAGTCGCGACCTGTTCCCGAACCGCAACCGCGCCGCGACCTTCCTCGCTCCCCGCGGTGTCGGCATCGGCTACCGCCTGACCGCCCCGATCGCGTCCCTGGCGCTCGATCTCCAGAACAACACCAGCGCGACCAAGGACGTCGACAACGACGCTGGCTCGAACAACAATGAAGAGGGCGAGGGCTTCTACTACGGCGCCCGCGTCGAGTTCTCCATCCTGAAAGACTGGTTCACCACCAAGCGTGCGGAGTCCTACGCCGGCAAGGAGGGCACCGCGCTGGTCATTGGAGCCTCGTACGGCGTGAACGACGGTGCGCTCGTCGACGCCACCGCCGCAGTCGTGGGCCCCCCGGTCGTAGCCGCAACCGTCGACCGCACCGTCGACACCACCGCCTACGGCGTCGACCTGCTGTTCCACTACCACATGATCACGGCCTATGCCGAGTACCGGATGATGAACGTCGATACCGACAACATCACCGGTGCCGACACCGATATCGACAGCGATGTGATCCTCGCTCAGTTGGGTTACGCCTTCCCGCTCGCCAACGACACGGTCATCGAGCCCTGCGTCCGCTACCAGATCATCGACCTCAATACCGACAACGATGACGAGCTTGCCGAATTCGGCGCCAACGCCGAAAGCGGCACATCGGGCGACCAGATCGACCTCGGCATCAACTACTACCTCGATGGCCACAGCAACAAGCTGCAGCTCGCCTACTCGATGTGGTCCGCCGAAGAGGGCGACGCCGAGGCGAACATCATCCGCCTGCAGCACCAGATCAACTTCTGAGTCCGACCCGCCGCCCACACCGGCGGGCGACGGAATGCGAAACACCCCCGGAGCGATCCGGGGGTGTTTCCATGTTGGGCTGCCTCTCCGGCAGAGGGGGGCGGGCCTGTCTGGAATACAGGCAGAAGCATGGGGAAATATCCTCTGAACGGGAACGAATTGCGATGCTCAGTGCGATGCGAGGAGCGATGCGGATATCGATCGGTCGAGAATGAGCGGAAGGCGACACGAGCGACCGCACCAAGGGGCTTGGCCAACATGCCGACCGGGATGAGCTCGGAAGCCAAGGCGAGCCGCGCCTCGAGCATTTCGCCACGCGTCAAATCCCGTCCGGTTTCGAATTCATTGCCGGTGGCGAGGAGGAAGACCGAGTCCAACGGGAGGATCGTGTCGCCCACTCGGAACACGAAGGCTGCTTTCTGGTCGTTGTGCGCAGCCTGCTGCCAGAACGCCTCGACGGCCCGGCGTTCCAACGCCTTGCGCAAGAGGCCGATGGCCTTCGCGCGCCAGGTGATCGGCCCGTGGACCGACCTGGCGACGCATGAGCACCGCATCGAGGTCCAGGACATGCAGTATGCCTTCATAGCGCGCAGCGGTCCTACGGATCCCGCGTTGGCATGCTTGCGACGGCTCGCAACGGATGACCGGGAACACATGCGCTTCGCTCAGCGGTGTGCGCTCCTGGCCGCGACCGGCGATCCGACCCTGCTCGCGGAGCTCGGGGACCTGTCGATGGTGATCCCACCCAAGCCCAAGGTGCATCCGCTGAGACTGTCGATCAATGCGCAGCGCGAGGCCGATGGCATTGATATCCTGCGCGCTGCGGGAAACGACCAGGCTGCGCTGGCGTTGGCTCGGGCCTGCGCGGAGCAGCAGTATCAAGCTCGTCTGCTCATGAAGGTGGCGGGAGTGCGGAGCCAGCAGCCGCGTTTGCCCGAAGCTGAACGGGTTGCGGCGGCGGTTCGCCTGCTCGAGGGGGACCCGTGGGAATGGTCCGCTATTCAGGCGCGCCTCGTGGCGCTTGATGCCGAGGAGCCTCACCTGACTGCGACCATGGAAAAGATTGCTGCCGATGACTCGCCCATCGCGGCCTTCGCCCGCTGGGTGATCGCCGTGATCGGCGGCGCCAGCGATCCGCCGCCCATGCAGGAAGCAGTCTTCCTCGGCGCGGACCGGGACGATCGCTTCGTCGATGTCTTCGCATCATTGGTTGCTGCGCCGCTGCGGGTTGCGCCGCGGCTTGCCGAGTTGAGCGATCCGCGGGTGATACGCGGTTGGTGCATGGGACCATCCCCATACTCCTGGCTGAGCGCAACCCCATCCGTGGACCCAGTGACCGAACTTCTGAACACAGTCGTTCGGATTCGCTTGGCCAGGTATGCGGCGACTGGGGCGGCTGAAGCGATTGCCCTTCCAGCCTTGGGTCCATGATCGCATCGCGGATCGCTGGAATCCGCATATAACCAGCGGAAGGCGAGAGCATGCATCGGGATCTACGTATCGATAGGGGTGGGGGCCGTGTGGTGGTCGGTCATCTGGTCGGTGACGCAGGCCTCGCAGTGGATCGATTGATCGACGAGGCTGAGGCTTACGAATTTTGCGTCCCGGTCGCTGGCGTTCGGCCGTTTCATTCGCCTCTGATCGGATTGCGGGAATTGGCCGCCCAGAAGATCCTCGTCAGCGGCCGCAATGATCGATGGTGGGACGAATTGCGCGACGAGGCGCGGCAGCAGGTCAATGCGGCTGCCGGAGTATTCGTAGGCAGGCGCGAGGGTGCCCCGGAAAGCGCCAATGTCGACGTGACCAAATGGTACCTGTCGAACTTGGAAGATCGACTTAGCGCTATTTATAAGCGGCGACCCATTCCGGAATTCTATATGCCATACATCCAGCTCGTCTTTAGTCAGTTGGCGATCGCTGTGTCGCTGTGTCCACGAGCTTCGGGAAGAATTGCGCACATCGTGGACGCATGGCGCGCTGGCTTCTTCCCCGTCCGTTGGAGCGGGACCTGGCCGGATGGCCACCTCGAGGTCTATTGCCCGCCTGATCGGCCGCAGGCCGCGCTCCTCGCTGCCGGAGCAGCGGGCTCGAAGGCTCCCGCCAAGGTGCCGTCAGCGAAATCCCGGCAAGACGCCGTGCTGCGTCGGCATCGCGAGCATCCAGGCCTGGTCGATGCGCCGGCCCAACCAACCGATCACCTCGCGACCTGGCGCGCGCTCGCTTCCGCCCCGGATCGCGTCGCCGCGCTGACTGCGCACCTCGCGCCACTGGCTACGCGACCTGGCGATGCCGATCTGCTACGGGCAATTGCCGCCCAGGTCATGGCGATCGCCATCGCGGACGACCGTCTGGTGATCACGCTGCGCACCGGCGAGGGAGACGGGTTGCAGGTGATCGGAAGTGCCCCGTGGTCTGGCGCGGTGACCCGGATGCCGGCAGACCTGCTCCCGGTGCTGCGTCGACACAACGGTCTGCGCACCGGCGATGCGGCGGAGTGGCTCGAGCTCTACGCCTACGACGGCGAACGCTTCCTCGTCGACACCGAGGACTGGTACCAGCCCGAACCGCTGCCGTCGGATGACCCCTTCAGCGCCGTCCCGTTGATCGCTCCGCTGTCGAACGGATCGGATCTGTTCCTCTATCATCCCACCGACCCCCAGCCCGACGGCAGCGCGCGCTTCCTCTGCTTGAACCACGAGAACGGCCGCATGGACGAGGTGATGCCGAGCGGGGCGGGCGGAACCTTCCTGCGCATGCTGGCGGATCGACTCGACGTGCCTTCGGGCTGATGACGCCTCGATAGACACGCAGCTGGCCATCAATGACCTGTCCATGACTTAACCCCATCCGTGGACCCAGTGACCGAACTTCTGAACACGGTCGTTCGGATTCGCTTGGCCAGGTATGCGGCGACTGGGGCGGCTGAAGCGATTGCCCTTCCAGCCTTGGGTCCATGATCGCATCGCGGAGCGCTGGAATCCGCACATAACCAGCGGAAGGCGAGAGCATGCATCGGGATCTACGTTTTGATTTGGGTGCGGCCGGTGTGATGGTCGGTCATCTGGTCGGTAACGCAGGCCTCGCAGTCGATCGATTGATCGA
>JACDEC010000304.1 GCA_013816645.1 Planctomycetota bacterium | reverse complement strand
ACCAGTCGCGCGCCCGTCCACGACCGATGAACGGCTGCAGGAGCGCGACGCCGCCGCGGCTGCGGTCAAGGTCCCAGGGCCGCCCGACACCGATATGGTCGATCAACGATCGCGGCGCGTATTGCGTCAGGATCCCGACATCGGTCAGGCCGGAATTCACCGCATTGCTCAGCGCGAAGTCGATGATCCGATACTTCCCGCCAAATGGCACGCCGGGCTTTGCCCGCACCTGGGACAGGATGCTGAGCCGCTCCCCCTCGCCACCGGCGAGGATGAGGGTGAGGACCGAGCTGGACACGGGTGGATTCTAGGCGCCGTTGCTCACTCGTCGCCCGGAGGCGGCGTGGGTGGCCCGCCGCCGCCGCCACCACCGCCACCGCCACCGCCTCCGCCGCAGCCGCCAAGGCCGGCCACCGACGCGAGCACGAGCGAGCCCCAGAACAGGAGGCGAGACAGCGAACGATGGTTCATGACGAGCGGACCCTTGAGTGGTTGGCGGCTGGAAGCCTGGAGCGCTTGGCACGCGCGCCAGCACCAAGACGCGAGCGGCGTTGCTTGTGTTCAAGCCCGCCAAGCCATGATCACCCTCGCCTCGGGGAGGCCCGGATGGGCCTGAGATACCGGAACGCCGCCAGGCACCCCGGTGACCCGCGAACCTGAACCGGATCATGCCGGCGTAGGGAAGGAAACGGTCGGCGCGCAGCGCGTCGGCCCACGGCCGCACGGCCGTCCCCTTCCCGCGTCGGCGCCACGCGAAGAAGGATGACCATGCCGATTCCCGCCGCTCCGACCGCCCCCGTCACGCCGGTCGCTCCGCGCGACTATGCCCGCGCCCGCTTGGGCGAGCCGTGCGTGACCCAGATGCACTACGCCCGTCGCGGCGTGATCACCGAGGAAATGCGCCGCGTCGCCGAGCGCGAGGACCTCGATCCCGCCCTGGTGCGCAGCGAGGTCGCGCGCGGTCGCATGGTCATCCCGGCCAACGTCCTGCACCGCGGGCTCGACCCGATGGCGATCGGCATCGCCTCGCGCTGCAAGATCAACGCCAACTTCGGCAACTCCGCGGTGACCTCCGACATCGACAAGGAGGTCGAGAAGCTGCGCCTGGCCATCAAGTACGGTGCCGACACCTGCATGGACCTCTCGACCGGCGGCGGCATCGACGCCATCCGCCAGGCGGTGATCGACGCGTCGTCGGTGCCGATCGGCACGGTGCCGATCTACCAGGCGATCCAGCAGGTCGACAAGGTCACCGACCTGACCGTCGCCGGCATCCTCGAGAACATCGAGCACCAGGCCAAGCAGGGCGTCGACTACATGACCCTGCACGCCGGCATGCTGCTGCGCTACATGCCCTTCATCGCCAAGCGCAAGATGGGCATCGTCTCGCGCGGCGGCGCGCTGATGGCGGAATGGATGATGTTCCACCACCAGGAGAACCCGCTCTACACCCACTGGGACGAGGTCTGCGCGATCCTGCGCAAGTACGACGTGGTGGTCTCGCTCGGCGACAGCCTGCGCCCTGGCTGCCTGGCCGACGCATCCGACGAAGCCCAGTTCGGCGAACTCGAGACGCTCGGCGAGCTGACCCTGAAGTGCTGGCAGCACGATGTGCAGGTCATGGTCGAAGGCCCCGGCCACGTGCCGATGGACCAGATCGAGATGAACATGAAGAAGGAGGCCGAGGTCTGCCACGAGGCGCCCTTCTACGTGCTGGGACCGCTGACCACCGACGTCGCGCCCGGCTATGACCACATCACCTCGGCGATCGGCGCGGCGATCGCCGGCTGGCACGGCGCGTCGATGCTGTGCTACGTCACGCCCGCCGAGCACCTCGGTCTGCCCGATCTCGAAGACGTGCGCCAGGGCGTGATCGCCTACAAGATCGCCGCCCACGCCGCCGACGTCGCCCGTCACCGCAAGGGCGCGCGCGACTGGGACGACGCAATGTCCGACGCGCGCTGGTCGTTCGACTGGGAGAAGCAGTTCGCCCTGGCCATGGACCCCGAACGCGCCCGCGAGAAGCACGACGCCACGCTCGGCCACGAGGCCTTCAAGACCGCCGAGTTCTGCTCGATGTGCGGGCCGAAGTTCTGCTCGTACAAGAACAGCCAGGACGTCACCGCGGCCTGGGACACCTACATGAAGGAGACCGCCAAGGGCACGCCGGCGGCCGACCTCAAACCCGGCGAGATCGCCGCGCAGGCGGTCAAGGAGCGCGCCGCCGAGCGCAAGGTCGCGCTGGCCGCGGCCAAGGCCGGCGCGGGCTGAGGCCGTGGTTCCCGCCAGCATCCTGAGCAATGCCAAGGTGGTGCTGCTGGCCCTCAACCGGACCGGCATCCCGTACGCGCTCTGTGGAGGTTTGGCGTTATCGATCCACGGCACGCCGCGCGCGACCAAGGACATCGACATCCTGATCTCCGGCGATGCTGATCTGCCGGCGATCGATGCGGCCTTGCAGCCCGAAGGATGGATCACGACTGCGCCACCCATCGACTTCTCGGACGGAATGCGGCTGCACCGGCGCATCCGCGTCATCGACAAGCGTGCGCTGCTCCTCGACCTGCTGGTCGCTCGCCCGGGCGACGATCTGCTCAGCGGACGCTTCCTCGGGGAGTTCGATGGCTGCGCGGCGTGGATCATCGGTCGCGACGCGCTCATCCGCATGAAGCGAGCCGCTGGGCGGCCCCGGGATCTGGCCGATCTCGACGACATGGGCGCCACATGACCGAGCGTATCGACATCGGCGCCGCGCTTCGCGAGGTCGACGAACTCAACGAGGTGTGCTGGGCCCTGCGCGAGGGCTACCTGCGCGAACACCCCGATGCCGAGCCCAACGTGGTCGAACGTCTGTATGTCGAGGCGGCGCTGACGGTTCGCCAGCGAACCGGCGCGGATGAAACGTCGTACCTCGGAGTCCTTCCCCGCAGCCTGCGCGAGCGCCTGGCCCATGGATGACTCGGGACGCATGCCTGAACTGGCCCGACTCGAGGAGCTGGGCGATGGTCGCGCCTGATCTCGCCGCGGTCATCGCCGGGATCGATGAGCTGAACGCCATGTGCCGGGAGTTGCGAGCAGGGTACCTCCACCTGCATCCCGATGCCCCGGCGACCGCTCGCGAGCGTGAAATGGTGGAATTGGCGATCTCGTTGTGGCGGCAACATGGTCGCGATCTGCGCCCAGGCCTGGGGCACCTCCCGCGATCACTCCGCCAGCGCCTCGACGCTGCGATGGGCGATCCGTCACATTGATCCGGATGCGCCTCCGGGCCGACGGACGCGCGGGGAGACCGACCAGCGCTGACCATGAGCGGCGCTGAGGCAGTCGCGTGCACCTGGCTGCGGAAGGGCATCGCCATGCGCGGTCGCCGCAGTGGGAGCGCGTGGTAGAATCGGGATTCACCCAGTGGAGCGCTCCCATGGAACTCGCCGGCAAACGCATCGCCCTGCTCGTCGCCCAGGACTTCGAGGACAGCGAAGCCCTCTACCCCTACTACCGCCTGCAGGAGGCCGGCGCGGAGGTCGCGATCGTTGGCGTCGGCGGCACGCCGGTCGTGGCGAGCAAGCACAGCTACCCCCTGACCATCGACCACGCCGTCGAGGACGTCGAGGCCGACGCCTTCGACGGCCTGATCATCCCCGGCGGCTATTCGCCCGACCGGGTGCGGGCATCGCAGCCCGCACTCGACCTGGTGCGCCGGATGGATGATGCCGGCAAGCCGATCGCCGCGATCTGCCATGCGGGCTGGGTGCTGATTTCGGCCAGGATCATCAGCGGCCGCCGCGCCACCTGCTATCACACCATCAAGGACGACTTGGTGAATGCCGGTGCGCTCTACGAAGACAGCGAAGTCGTCGTCGACGGCAACCTGGTGACCGCGCGCCAGCCTGCCGATCTGCCGGCCTTCTGCCGCGAGCTCATCGCCAGCTTCAGCCGGCAGAGCGAAGTCATCGAGGTGTGAGGAGGGCGTGCGGCTCTGGATGCAGCGCGGGCCTGCCCCGCCTCTTGCCCACCTGCGGTCGCGACGAAGCTGCCGACTCCGCCGGGCGGCCCGGTCGACGCGGCTTCGCTGAAAGCTGCGGCGTCCTCAGGCGTCCTACGTCCCGCGTGATCCCCTCAGGAGTCCCGATGAACCAGCCCGCCGCCGCCACCGATGCCGCCCGTCCCCTGCGCATGGTCGAGACCGAGATCGCCAAGGTCCTGGTCGGCCAACGCGAGCTGGTGCGCCGGCTGCTGATCGGGCTGCTCTGCGACGCGCACCTGCTGCTCGAAGGCCTGCCCGGGCTGGCCAAGACCACGGTGGTGCGCGCCCTGGCCAGCTCGCTGGCCGCCAGTTTCAGCCGCATCCAGTTCACCCCCGACCTGCTGCCCGCCGACATCATCGGCACGCGCATCTACGAAGCCGGCCAGTTCACCACCCGCAAGGGCCCGATCTTCGCCCAGATCGTGCTCGCCGACGAGATCAACCGCGCCCCGGCCAAGGTCCAGTCGGCGCTGCTCGAAGCCATGCAGGAGCGCCAGGTCACCATCGGCGGCGAGAGCTTCGCGCTGCCGCGCCCGTTCCTGGTGCTGGCCACCCAGAATCCGATCGAGCAGGAAGGCACCTACGCGCTGCCCGAAGCCCAGACCGACCGCTTCCTGATGAAGGTGCGGGTCGGCTACCCCAGCGCCGCCGACGAGCGCGCCATCCTCGACCGCCATTTCGCGCGCAGCCACCAGGCGGTGGTGCCGGTGCTCGACCCCGCCGCGCTGGAACGCGCCCAGGCCGCGCTCGACCAAGTGCACATGGACGACCGGCTCAAGGATTACTGCGTCGCGCTGGTGCGCGCCAGCCG
>JACDEC010000303.1 GCA_013816645.1 Planctomycetota bacterium | reverse complement strand
GCGGTGGACAGGGCGGCGGCGGGCAAGGCGGGCAGCCGCAGCAGCCCGAGCGGCCGGCGGTCAAGGTCGACCTCGACACCTATCTCAAGCGCACGTTGCCCGACCTCCAGGCCGAGGCCGACAAGCTCAACGTCCAGGACGTGAAGTGGCTGAAGAAGCACGACCTGATCTGCGAGATCCTGCGCCGCGTCGCCGGCGGACGCTCGGACGAGATCCTCGTCGAAGGCTGGATCGAGCTGTTCAAGGACCAGAACGGCTACATCCGCTCGGCGGTGAACAACTACATCGCGGTCAACACCGACACCTTCGTCACTGGCCAGCAACTGCGCCGCTTCGGCCTGAAGGCTGGCATGCACGTCACCGGCACCGCGCGCGCGGCGCGCGGCAATGAGCGCTGCCCGCAGTTGTTGACCATCCAGACGGTGATGGGTGAACCCGAGAATGCCCGCACCGCGGTCCAGGACTTCGAATCGCTGACCCCGCTGCATGCCCAGGACCGCCTGTTCATGGAGCTGCCCAACGATCCCACGGACTACACGCTGCGCATCTTCGACCTGGTCTCGCCGATCGGCAAAGGCCAGCGCGGACTGATCGTCGCCCAGCCGAAGTGCGGCAAGACGGTCTACCTGCAGAAGATCGCCAAGGCGATCGCAACCAACAACCCCGAGGTGACGCTGATCGTGCTGCTCGTCGACGAGCGCCCGGAAGAAGTCACCGACATGCAGCGCAACGTGAAGGGCGAGGTGGTCGCGTCGACCTTCGACCAGCACTCCAGCCGCCACGTCCAGGCCGCCGAGATCGTGATCAACAAGGCCAAGCGCCTGGTCGAGCGCGGCAAGGACGTGGTCATCCTGCTCGACTCGATCACCCGCTTGGCACGCGCCTACAACACCGAGGCGCCGTCGAGCGGCCGCATCATGTCGGGCGGCATCGAGGCCGGCGCGCTGATCAAGCCCAAGCAGTTCTTCGGCGCCGCGCGCAACATCGAGAACGGCGGCTCGCTGACCATCCTGGCCACCGCGCTGGTCGATACCGGCTCGCTGATGGACACGGTGATCTTCGAGGAGTTCAAGGGCACCGGCAACATGGAGCTGGTCCTCGACCGCCGCCTGTCCAACCGCCGGGTGTTCCCGGCCGTCGACCCGGCCGCCTCCGGCACGCGCAAGGACGAGCTGCTGATCAAGAACGACGACGAGTTGCGCCGCCTGTGGGCGCTGCGCAAGTTCCTCGCCGATCGCAACGCCGCGGACGCCATCGAGTTCCTGCGCTCGAAGCTCAAGAACTACAAGACCAACGTCGAGTTCCTGCTTTCGATCGACCCGGAAAAGATGTCGGGCTGGTGAGCCGGCAGCGGCGCGACGTGGCCCTGCTCGGGCGCGTCGCGCTGATCCGGAGACTGCACGCGCGCAGCTCGATGAGCGGCGTTCGCGTGCAGTGGCCCCGCGCTCAGTGCGACGAATCTTCTTCCGGCGGCAAATCCGGGCCGAAGGCGAGGATGGTCGCATCATCGCCGAGGATACCCATGGCGAAGCGGCGGACCGCGGCCGAAGTATGCTGCAGCATCTCCTCGAAAGGCCCCTCCGCTTCATGGAGCAGGCGGCCGATCAGGCGACGTTCGCCGAATTCCTTCTGGTTGCCGTCCATCGCTTCGCTCAGTCCGTCGGTGAACTGCACGAACAGGTCGCCGGGCGCGAGCTCGATGGTCCTGGGCTTGAGCGCCTTCTTGAACATGTCGCCGCGGATCAGCCCCAGCGCCGGCCCGCGTTCGCCGACGCGCTCGACCATCACCGTCCCGGCCTCGCGCATCAGCACCGCGCGGTGGTGGCCAGCGCAAACGCATTCAAGCTTGCTGGTCGAGATATCGAGTATGCCGGCGAAACAGGTGATGAACTGGCCGTCGAGCAGATCGGGCTTCACGTCCTCGTTCAGCTTGGCGAGGATGTCGACCAGCGTGCGTTCGCTCTTGATGGCGTAGCGCAGCGCCTTGAGCGCGCTGACCACCACCATCGCACCCTGGACGCCGTGGCCGGTGACGTCGGCGATGGCGACGAACCACCGGTGGTCGTCGAGGCGCTGGATCTCGTAGAAGTCGCCGCCGATCTGGTCCTGCGGCTCGAAGAGCGCGCCGAACCGCCAACCCGGGACGCTCGGCATCGGCGAGAGGATTTTGCCGAGGATGCCGCCGGCGAGATCGAGATCGGTCGCCATGCGCACCGGCGTCCGGGAGCTCTCCTGGGCGCCGCTGACCCGGGTGTGGCCATGCACCTCGCTGATCACCACGTGCTGGCCGCTCGGATCGGACCCCGCTTCCTCGGCGGCCTTCTCGAGCACCTCGCGCGGCTTGATCGCCTCGACCCCGCGCTTGGATTCCGGGCTCTGGGCGAGCAGCGCCGCCATCTGCTCGACGACCTGGGCGGTGATCTTGCCGCCGACCGCGCCAGGCAGCGGTACCCATGCCGCGGTCAGCGGGTTGAGCCAGCGCCCGTTGGCGAGGTGGTGCAGCCGTTGATCCTCGCGCAGGTGATCGCGCAACCACACCGCCCAGCGCAAGCGCTGCAGATCGGCGAGCGGCTTGATCTTGCCCTTGGTCCACGGCTGGGTGTTGACCAGGTGGTTGATCGCCGCGTCCTGGTAGCCGAAGGTCGCCTCGATCCGGGTACCGGAGAACGGGCAGATCCACTGCAACCCGTCGGGGGTCAGGATCTGGAACGAGGGATCGGTGGCGATCGCCAGCTTGACCTTGTTGGCGACCTCTTCGCGGCGCTTGGCCTCGAGCTCTTCGGGGGATGGCCCCTCCGGCTCGCGATTCCGCGAGAACAGGTCGCGTAGCATGCTCCTGCTATATCGAGGGGTCGCAGCCTGACCAGCGGTGGGCGAGCCCGTGGGACGGATGGGCCCCTGGTGGACGTGCCAAGCGACCAATTGGCGAGGATCGAACCACTTTCAGGTCACCCGTCGATGACCTCGCGGACCTTGCGCAGCAGGGTCTCGGCAGTGAAGGGCTTCTGTAGGAAGGCCGTCCCAGGCTCGAGTGGCCCGTAGGCGCTGATGATGTTGTCGGTGTATCCGCTGATGAAGAGGGCGCGGGCCTTGGACCCCCCCTTGCGCAACCGCTCGGCGAGTTCACGGCCGCTCATCACCGGCATGATCACGTCGGTGATCACCAGGTCGAAATCGACGCCTGGCACGTAGCGGCCGATCGCCTCCTCGCCACTGGCCGCGACCACCACCCGATAGCCGGCGCCACGAAGCATCTCGGCGATGAGATCGCGCAATTGCGCCTCGTCCTCGACGACCATCAGCGACTCGTTGCCGCGCAGGCGTATGACCGGGTGGGGTCCCGAAGGGTTGGGGGCGCTGCCTTCGGCACGAGGCAGATGCACCGAGAACGTGGATCCTTCGCCCTCGCGGCTGTTCACCGTCACCTGCCCGCCTGCCTGCTGGACGATGCCGTAGACGGTGGACAAGCCCAGGCCGGTGCCTTCGCCGGGGCGCTTGGTGGTGAAGAAGGGCTCGAAGATGTGGGGCAGGACATCCTTGGCGATGCCCCCGCCGGTATCGCTGACCGACAGCACGACGTGATCACCCTGGGGGATCCCGGGGATCTCCGCGGCCGCGGGCGCATTGCCGGTGCGGATCCCCAGCCGACCGCCGTTGGACATCGCATCGCGCGCATTCACCGCCAGGTTCATCAGCACCTGCTCGAGCTGGGCGTGGTCGGCAAGCACCGGCCACAGCTCGGTGCGCAGGTCGAGATCGAGGGCGATGTCCTCGCCAATCAGGCGCCGCAACAAACCGCTGAGGTCGCGCACCACGGCGTTGAGATCGATGAGCCGAGGCTGGATGACCTGCTTGCGGCTGAAAGCTAGGAGCTTGCCGGTCAGCGCGGCGGCGCGTTCCGCCGATTTCATGATCTGTTCGACCGGACGGTGCGAAGCATCCCCTGGACGATGACGCTCGAGCAGGATGCCGCTGAACCCCATGATCGCGGTGAGCAGGTTGTTGAAATCGTGGGCGATGCCGCCGGCCAGCTTCCCGACCGCCTCCATCTTCTGGGCCTGGCGCAGCTGGTCTTCGAGATGCTTGCGCTCGGTGATGTCGATATGCACCCCGATCAGCCCGACCACCCGTTCATCGGACCGGATCGGCGCGATCAGCTGGTGGTACCAGCGGCGGCGGCCTTCGAGCAGGCGTTCGACCTCTTCGGACACGGTCTCGCCGGCGAGCACGCGCCGGGTATCGGCGGCCAGCTTGCGCCGCGCATCCTCCGAGCCCGCGAATCCGCTGGCCAGGCTACCGACGTGACGCCCCCAGTTGGTCATCGAGGCGCTGTTCTGCAGGACGCAGCGCCCCTCGTGGTCGCAGGCCCAGAACTCGAACGGCACGTGCTCGAAGACCGCCTGCAATCGAGCTTCGCTGTCGCGCAACGCCTGCTCGTCGCGCTTGCGCAAGCTGATGTCGCGGATGATGGTAGACAGGAACGTGGCCTCGCCGCGATCGTCGCGATGGGCGACGATGACCTGCAGCACCGGGATCTCGTGCCCATCGCGGTGCCGCAGCGCGGTCTCGCCGGACCACGAACCATCCCGCACCGCCGCGGGGATCGCCTGGTCGAGCAGCAGCGCGGCCGCCCACGGGGGATGGCACTCGGCGATGTACAAGCTCGAGAGGTCGGCTCCCGGCGCCACACCGAGCATCGCCCGCCCCGCGCGGTTGAGGGATAGCGTGGCTCCCGACATGTTGGCGGTGCCGACGAGATCGGGCGTCGCCTCGATGGTGGCGAGCAGGAGTTGGCGGGCCTGTTCGAGCTCCTGCTCGACCGTGCGATCGATCGCCACCGCACCGACATAGCGCCGCCC
>JACDEC010000302.1 GCA_013816645.1 Planctomycetota bacterium | reverse complement strand
TCGTCGCAGCGCGCGACGAGGAGGAGCCGGTCGCCGCGGCGGTAGGCGAGCACGTCCGCGGCGAGGCCGAGCTTGGCGTCGGCGGGCGGGGGGACGAGTTCGAGCATCGACGGGGGGAGCTGGCGCACGGTCGGCCACGTCGCGTACAGCGCCTTGGGCGGATCGGCGGCGACCATGCGCGCGAAGTAGGTCCCATCCGAGGGCACCTGGGCGATCGTCCAGGCGCCGATCGCGACGTCGGGGCCAGCCTTCTCCTGGACGAAGGCGGTGGTGATGTCCACTGCGCTGCCCGCCTCGGCGAGGGTGATGTCGCGCACGATGCGCAGGCCGTACTCGGCGATCAGCGGCGACGTCATGCGCAGGATGCGACCGTCGACGACGTCCAGGGTGTGCGGCTGGAGTTCGTTGGCGAAGCGCGGCGGCCAGATCACGCCGGTGCGCGCGATCCAGTCCTCCTGCGGCCACACCCAGGCCTTGTCGCCGCCATAGTTCGTCCACTGGCCGGCTTCGAGCGGTTTGCCCAGCACCGGCGGGTTGGCCCACAGCAGGTTGGCTTCGCCGATGCGCGCGTAGCGCATGATCCGGCCGACCTGGGGGACGACGACCACCTCGACCTCGCCGTTGGCCAGGCGCCAGGTGTCGGTCCAACCGAGAGCTGGGCCGCGATCGACGGCGACCTCGCGCGCGGTCGCGGCGCCGGAGCAGGCGATCAGCGCGAGGAGCGTCGGTGCGACAACGCGAGGGAGGTCCATGGGTCTCTCTTATCGGCTGGGTGATCGGACGCTGCCCGGGCTGGCCACCGCGCCACGACCAAGCCGGGGAGTGTGGCACGCCGTGTGGTCCCAGCCATGTCCTAGTCCCTGGTTTTTGTATCCGATACTCTGATCATGGGGTCATGGTCGATCCCGGCGGTCGCGCCAACCCCATCCCGCGCGTGCTCGAAGCGAATCGGCGGATCCTCGACGTGCGCTGGTGGCGCCTGCGCATGTGCAACTCGTACTGGCGCATCTATCTCAACGAGACCTCTGGCGCCGAGGTCATCCATCCCGGCGGCATCCACCGCCTGACCCCGCAGCGCATCCACCTGCTGCCTGCGTGGGGCGATTTCGAATCGCGCGCCCTGTGTCCGGTCGAGCACTACTTCATCCATATCGACCCCGGTGAACCGCTGCGCGACGTAGCCCGCTGGCCGCATCCGGTGGCCGCCCACTTCCGTCGGCCGATCACCCTGCCGCGCAACCCGACCCTCGAGGCGGGCCTGCGCGCGGTGGCGAGCAGCGCATCGCGCTCCCCGCTCTGGTACCTGCAAGCCCAGGCCCTGGCGCTCACCACCATCGTCGCCTGCCTCGACCTGATGCCGGCCGCGGACCGCGCGCGGCTCGAGGACATGCACGACAGCGACGATCCGATCAGCGATGTGCAGCGCTACATCGAGGACCACCTCCACCGCGAGCTCGCGGTCGGCGACCTCGCCGAGCGCTGCCAGCTCAGCGTCTCGCATTTCTACCGATTGTTCCGCCAGCGTACCGGGGTGACCCCGCAGCGCTTCGTCCAGGACCGGCGGGTGGCGATGGCAGCGGAGCGCCTGCTCACCTCGGATGACAGCATCGACGTCATCGCCGAGAAGTGCGGCTTCGCCAACCGCTACCACTTCAGCCGCGTGTTCGCCCAGCGCCGCGGGCTGGGTCCGGCAACCTACCGCCGCGAGGTCCGCAGCGAGGCGGTCGCGGATCCGGCGCAGCTGCCATAAGCCCGGCGGATCGGCTCGGTCCGCGCCTGGCGCCACATCTGCCCAGGCTGGGGTGCCCGGATCCTGGCGCTCTTGCCACCGGGTTGACCCTCCAGACAGGGGGTCTCTCGTCTGGCTGCGCCTTGCACAGGCGAACTAAGGGCGTTGTTCCCACGTCAGTAGGGCATAGCTTCGGCCGCCCTGCGCCGCGGGCGCGGTCGCAACCCCCCAAGACCCCGAGGAAGATCCCATGCCAGACGACGGTTCCGTAGCTCCGCCCGAGCGCATCAACATCGTGTACAAGGCCGCGACCGGCGATGCCCAGCAGGAAAAGGAATTGCCGCTCAAGATGCTGGTGGTCGGGCAGTTCACCAACAAGCAGGACGCGACCGCGGTCGAGGACCGCAAGCCCATCGACATCAACGCCGACAACTTCAACCAGGTCCTCAAGGGCATGGGCCTGAAGCTCGACGTCCAGGTCGCCAACAAGCTCGACGACAAGGGCGGCGAACTGCCGGCGCGGGTATCGTTCGATTCGCTGAAGAGCTTCGGCCCCGAAGCCGTGGCTCAGCAGGTTCCCGAGCTGGCGCGCCTGCTCGAACTGCGCGCCGCCCTGTCGGCGCTCAAGGGGCCGATGGGCAACTTCCCGGAATTCCGCAAGAAGATCCAGGGCATCCTCGGCGACGCCGGAGCGCGCGCCAAGATCGAGGCCGAGCTCAAGGCCTGACGCGGCCAGCTCGTCAATCTTCAATACCCCCTACGAAAGAAACCAACCCATGTCAGATGCACAGAAGGCTGCGCAGGCGGCGAGCGGCGCCGCCAGCGGCTCGTTGCTCGATGAGATCATGATCGCCACCAAGATGGTCCCGACCGACGACGGCTACGAGGTCGCCAAGCACGGCGTCGCCGCGTTCATCGCCGAGATGCTCCAGCCGCAGCACGCCAAGGAGAAGGCGGACAAGAACGCGATCGACCAGATGATCGCGCAGATCGACCGCACGCTCAGCGCCCAGCTCGACGAGATCCTGCACCACCCCGAGTTCCAGGAGCTCGAATCGGCGTGGCGAGCGCTCAAGCTGCTGATCGACCGCACCAACTTCCGGGAGAACACCCGCATCGAGATCGTCAACCTGCCCAAGCAGGTCCTGCAGGAGGATTTCGAGGACGCCCCCGAGATCGCGCAGTCCGGGCTCTACAAGCTGTGCTACGCCAACGAGTACGGCACCTTCGGCGGCGAACCCTACGGCCTGATCGTCGGCAACTACGCCTTCGGACCGGGGCCCAAGGACATCGCGCTGCTGCAGTCGGTCGCCGCGGTAGCGACCATGGCCCACGCCCCGTTCATCGCCGCCGCCGGCCCCGAATTCTTCGGCATGGAGGACTTCCAGAAGCTGCCGAACCTCAAGGACCTCAAGCCGATCTTCGAAGGCCCGAAGTACGCGAAGTGGCGTTCGTTCCGCGAGAGCGAGGACGCCCGCAGCGTCGGCTTGACCTGCCCACGCTTCCTGCTGCGCCTGCCCTACGGCGCCAAGACCGCGCCGGTCAAGTCGTTCGACTACAACGAGTCGGTCGAGGGCAAGCACGCTGCCTACCTGTGGGGCAACGCCGCGTTCGCCCTGGCAACGCGCGTCACCGACAGCTTCGCCAAATGGCGCTGGTCGTCGAACATCATCGGCCCGACCAGCGGCGGCACCGTCCCCGACCTGCCCTTGCACCAGTACGACGTCTCGGGCGAAACCCAGACCAAGCCGCCGACCGAGATCCTGATCACCGAGCGGCGCGAATTCGAGATGTCGGAAGAGGGCTTCATCGCCCTGAGCCTGCGCAAGGGCAGCGACAACGCCTGCTTCTTCGCTGCCAACTCCTGCCAGAAGCCCAAGACCTTCGGCACCAGCGCCGAGGGCAAGGCCGCGGAGCTGAACTACCGCCTGGGAACCCAGCTGCCGTACCTGATGATCGTCAACCGCTTCGCGCACTACCTCAAGGTCATGCAGCGCGAGCAGATCGGCAGCTGGAAGGAGAAGTCCGACCTCAGCCGCGAGCTCAACACCTGGATCGGCCAGTACGTCGTCGACATGGACAACGCCTCGGCCGCGGTGCGCAGCCAGCGTCCGTTGCGCGCGGCGAACATCACGGTCGAGGATGTCCCCGGACAGGCCGGCATCTACAAGGTGGGGCTGCAGATGCGGCCGCACTTCAAGTACATGGGAGCGTCGTTCACGCTCTCGCTGGTCGGCAAGCTCGACAAGAAGTGATCGCATCCGTTCTCGGCCGCGATGCCAACGTGATCGCATCCGTTCTCGGCCGCGATGCCGGCGTTGGACTCCCCTTGCGCTCCACGAGGAGCGCGGCGGGTCGTCCGCCTTGGCCTCGCGGCCGATAACGGCGCGATCCGTACTCGGGTACGGCTGAAGATGATTCGTAGAACGAGGCTGGGCGGGTGCCCGGCGCGCACCCGCGGAGTGCGTTTCCTCATCCTCAGGTGGGCACATGGCTGACATCGACATCAAGGCCCTGATGGGCCGGCTCAATCGCACCAGCACCCGCGCGCTCGAATGCGCGGCGTCGTGGTGCGTGTCCCGCGGCAACTACGAGGTCACGGTCGAGCACCTGGTGCACCAGCTGCTCGAGGATGCGACCAGCGACCTCGCCTGCATCCTCGCGCACTACCACCTCGACGCCGCGGCGATCGACGCCGCGGTGCTCGAGACCCTGGAGGGCATGCGCGCGGGCAACAGCGGCCGGCCGGTGTTCTCGCCGGTGCTGCTCGAGTGGCTGCAGCAGGCGTGGATGGTCAGTTCGGTCGACTACGGGATGCCCGATATCCGTTCGGGCGCGCTGCTCCTGGCGCTGCTCGCCAACCCGATGCGCCTGGGCAGCGGCACCTACCTCGAACTGCTCGGGAAGATCCCGCGCGGCGACCTCAAGCAGGCGTTCCTCGACGTCGTCGCCGGTTCGAGCGAGAACAGCGGCCGCGCCGTAACGGCGGGACCCTCGTCTGTCCAGGGCGGCGAGATCGGCGACAAGCCGGCGTCCACCGCGCTGGCGCGCTACACCATCGACTTCACCGCCCAGGCCAAGGCCGGGAAGATCGACCCGGTGTTCGGTCGCGACAACGAGATCCGCCAACTCATCGACAT
>JACDEC010000301.1 GCA_013816645.1 Planctomycetota bacterium | reverse complement strand
CCGCTACGCCTACACCGGTGGCGACGACCTCGCCGCGCCCGACGAGGGCGACAGCCCGCTGTGCGAATCGCTGCTCGCGAGCATCCTGCAGCGCCGCAGCACCCGCCGCTACCAGCGCGCGCCCTGCACCAAGCACCAGCTCGCGCGGGTGCTGGCCTGCGCCTATGCGCCGGAACGCATGGGTCTCGGCGTGCAACCCGGGCTGGACCGCGGCGAACTCATGACCTTCGTCGCGGTCGCCGCGGTCGATGGGTTGGCCAGCGGCGTGTACTACTTCGCGCCGCACAGTTGCGCCCTGCGCCTGCTGCGCGCAGGGCTCGATCGGGCGGCGGTGCAGTACCTGTGCCTCGGTCAGGATCTCGGCGGCGATGCGGTGGCGACCGTGTTCCACACCGCCGAACTGCCGACCGCGGTCGCGCGGCAAGGCGATCGTGCCTACCGCTACCTGCATCTCGACGCCGGGATCCTCGGCCAGCGCCTCAATCTCGGCGCCCTCGCCGAGGGGCTGGGCGCGAGCGGCATCGGCGGCTTCTTCGACGATCACGTCAATCGCTTGATCGGCATCCCGGATGAGCAGGCGGTCATCTACATCACCACCATCGGCGTTCCCGCCGACGCGGAGTGATGCCGAGCGCGATGCGCCTGCCGGCTGCCGTCCTGGAGGTGTGCGGGGACCTCGGACTCGGCCAGCCCGTGGACTGCGAAGCGCTCGATGGCGGCATCATCTGCCGGACGCGACGGGTGCGCACCGACGCGGGGAGTACGCTGGTGGTCAAGGAGGCGGCGGGGGTCGCCGCCGACTTCTTCCCGCTCGAAGCCACCATGCTCGACGCCATCCGGCAGCCCGGCTGGACCGTGCCTGCGGTGCTGGCAGCGACAGCGGAATGCCTGGTGCTCGAGGATCTCGGGCAGGACAACCCACGAGCTGACGACTATTGGGAACGGCTCGGCCGCGCCTGGGCGGGCCTGCACGAGCGCACCAGCGAGCGCTTCGGCTGGTCCCGCGATCTCTACTACGGCACGCTCCTGTCGGACAACGCCTGGCGCGCGGACGGCTACGCCTTCTACGCCGATACGCGATTCCTCCCTTGGCTCTCGCGACCGCGCTGCGCCGCCGTGCTCGATGCCGAGGACCGCCGTCGCCTGGAACGCGTCGCCACCCGACTGCCCGCCCTGATCCCACTCCAAGGTCCGTCGCTGATGCATGGCGACCTGTGGTGCGGGAACCTGCTGGTGGATGCCGCGGGCGGTCCGGCGGTCATCGACCCGTCGCCGCACTACGGATGGCCGGAAGCTGACCTGCACAACGCCCAGATGTTCGGCGGTTTCGATGACCGCTTCTTCGACGCCTACCGCGAATGCCATCCGCTGGAACCGGGATGGCGGGAACGGCTCGAACTGCTCTACCTGCCGCACCTGCTGGGGATGATCGAGCACGACTGCGATGTTGCCGGGTCCCTGGCGTGGACGCGTCGGCTGCTCGCGCGGTTCGCGTGACCCGGTCTTTCGCCTAGGCGAGACGCCAGTCGGGAGCCCAGCGGCGGAACCACAGTTCGAGCACCATCAAGGCCCAGAGGCGGTGGCCGGTGCTGGGTTTTCCTCTCAGATGATCATCGCGCAGGCGCGACAGCATGGCGGGACGCAGCAAGCCGCGACGCAGCAGGCCGCCCGGTCCCAAGCAGTCCTCCATCAGTTCGCGCAAATCGCCGCGCAACCAATCGCCGAGCGGCATGTGGAACCCCTGTTTGCGCCGGTACACCAGCGATGCCGGGAGATGCCGGCTGGCGACGCGCTTGAGCAAGTGCTTGGTCTGACGACCGCCATCCAGCTTCAATGCGCTGGGGAGTCGGGCCGCGAGCGTCAACAGGTCCGGATCAAGGTAGGGAACGCGCGCTTCGAGGCCGTATGCCATGGTCGCCCGATCGACCTTGACCAGCAGATCGTCGGGCAACCACAACGCGCGGTCCACGGCCATGACCTGCTCGGTGTGGTCGCTGGCGTCGCAATCGACGTAAGCGGCGGCTGAGAGATCCTCGAGTAGTTCCTGCTGAGCCGCGCGCAGGGCTGGGGTGAACCATTGCGGGTGCGCTTCGGGAGGAAGCACGCTGGGCATGGTGGTCCAAGCGCGAGCGAGACCGCGGGTGACCACGCGCACGGAACAGTTGCCGCGCTGCTTGGCCGGCAGCAGACGCAGCAGCGGCGCGGTCCACGCCCAGCGACTGCGGCGCGACGGGTCTCCGTGTCGACGCAGGTAGCCGCGGTAGCCGCCGAAGACCTCGTCTGCGCCTTCGCCGGACAAGGCCACCGTGACATGTCGGCGGGTCAGGCGCGACAGCAGCAGGGTCGGAAGGGCGGCCTGATCGCCGAACGGCTCGTCGTACGATGCCTGGAAGCGATCCATCTCGCCGAGCACATCCTGAGCGGTGATGCGCAGGGGATGGTGCCTGGTCCCCAGCAGGTTCGCCACCTCGGTGGATTCGCGATGCTCGCTGCCGGCGTATTGATCACCGAAATCGAGGGTGAAGGAATCGACCGGGCCGACTTCCGCCATCAGAGCGACGATGGTCGACGAATCGACGCCGCCGCTGAGGAAGGCGCCGAGCGGCACATCGGCGACGAGCATGCTGCGCACCGCCTGCCGCAAGGAGGCGTGGATCAGGTCGACGGCTTCGTCCTCGGACACATCGAGCTTGGGAAGCGATGTCGGGCGATGCCAACGTTGCTGACGCGGCGCTTGGCCATCCTCGATCACCAGTTGGTGGCCGGGAGGCAACCGCTGGACGCTCTGCCAGATGCTGCGCGATCCGGGGATGTACTGGCATTCGAGATAGAGCGCCACGGCCGTGGGGTCGACCTCGCGCGGGCACGCGGGGTGGACCTGCAGCGCCTTGACCTCGCTGGCGAACGCCATGGCGCCGCCGGCCGCGAACCAGTACAGCGGCTTGATGCCGGCGTGATCCCGGGCGAGGGTCAACCGCCGCGGACCGGATTCCCATACCGCGAATGCGAACATGCCGCGCAGTCGCGGCAGGCACGCTGGGCCCCAAGCCTGCCAGGCTGCCAACAACACCGCGGTATCTCCGGCATCGACGCACGCACGTCCCTCCGCCGCCAGTTCCTGGCGCAACGCGCGATAATTGTAGATCTCGCCATTGAAGACGATGACGGTCTGCCCGTCGGCGCTGACCATCGGCTGGACGCCACCCGACAAATCGATCACCGCCAATCGACGGTGGGCGAGCAGTACGCCAGGACCGGACCAGCGGCCCTCGGCATCCGGACCACGAGGCGCCAACCGTTCGGACATCGCAGTGGCCAGTCGGGTGTCGTCGGCCCCCGCGCCGAGCATTCCGGCTATGCCGCACATCGAGCTCGCCTCCGTCGCCAGCGCATCGCCGAAGCGGTCAGCAAGGCCGCCAAGCGGTCGTTGAGCCTGCGCTCGTCGAACATCTGCTCCACCCGCCTACGCGCCTCCACAGCGCAGGCATGAGCCAAGGCGTTGTCACCCAGCATGCGTACGCACGCATCCGCAAGCGCGGCGATATCGCCTTCATCCGCGAGCAGACCGCACACTCCGTCTTCGATCAACTCAGGGGTGCCGCTGTGCCGCGTTGCGACGACCGGGACCCCGCTCGCCATCGCCTCCTTGATGGTGTTCGGGATTCCCTCGCAGTCGCCATTGGCAGCGACGCGGTTGGTCGACAACAACAGATCGGACTGCTCGAGCGCGGAGCGAACCTCAGCGTGCGAACGCTGACCGGCGAACGTCACCTGATGCATGATCCCGAGCTCTGCTGCCAACGCGCGCAGGCGCGGTTCCTCCACGCCATCACCGACGATCTCGTAATGCAATGCCACGCCGCGCTTCACCAGTTCCGCGACCACCCGCAGTCCGTCGTCGAAACCCTTCTTCGCCACCAGTCGACCCAGTCCGACCAGGCGCGCGGGTTGGCCAACCGGACGGCGACGCGGAGCATGCCAGGGGAAACGCTCGCAGCGGATCGGCGTGCAGAGGACCGCGGTGCGGCGTATGGGGAGTCCGACATCCTGCAGATGCTTGGCCATGTGTCGGCTGACGGGGAGGAACACGTCCCCCTGTCGACGCAGCAGGCGGTAGCGGGCGCGCAGATGCTCCATGTCTTTGCCGTAGGCGTCGACTCCATGGAAGGAGGTCAGGACCGGCGCGTCGAAGATCCCCAGCGCGCGCACGCTGCAGGCCAGTTCGCCCATCGGGCCGAAACAGCCGAGCACCGCGTCCGGACGAGGGAGCGCGACCGCCGCCGCCGCCATCGCCGCCAATCGTCCGCCCGCCAGACCGCGGAAACGCAGCGGATTCCAGGCCTGCAAGGCAGCAAGGGGATGTCGAGTCGCGAGCCGCGACAGCCCGCAGAAACCCATGCGCAACCGCGATGCGCCACGGTCTGGACTCGCCCAGCGCACGCGCGGTAGGAGCGAACGACGCTCCTGGTCGACCTCGACACCGCGCATACCCGGATGTTCGGCCAGAATGTGCACGTCGAAACCACGCTCGATCAATCCCTGGATGCGATTGACCAGGAACGTGGTGGTGAGTGACGGAAAGGTGGAGACGACCACCCAGACCCTCATAGCGAGTCCCGCGACGCGGCCTGAAGGTCACGGAAGATCATCGCGAGGGGATCATGTGGGGCTGTCCAGGCGCACAACGGGATCACCATCCACCAATGCGGACGCCATACCTGTCGCATGAAATGCGCACAGGAAGACGCGTGCGTCGATCGATGCGTATGGGAATTAAAAAGAAACCGCCCGGTCCGTGAGGACCGGGCGGTTTTGAAAAAATCCAGGCAGCGACCTACTTTCGCCTTTCGACTATCATCGGCCCTGGCGGGCTTAACGGCCGTGTTC
>JACDEC010000012.1 GCA_013816645.1 Planctomycetota bacterium | reverse complement strand
CTGCTACCGCCGGCTCGCGGCCCGGCGTCGCTGCCGGACCGGCGGCTGCGCCCGCCACCAGCGCAGCGAGGCCTGTGGGCGGACAGCGGCCCCGGCATGGATGGATGTCTTTGCCGCCCGGGTCATGAGCGGGCTGAGCGAACCGCGTCGGCGGGCAGCACTGTAGGTCGACGTTCGCAGTCGATCACCAGGTGCGGTAGAATGTCCGTCGCCCGATCCGTGCGTCCTCGCCGGATAGAGTTATGACCAACGTCATTGGTAGTGCCCGGGTGTACGGGCTGGTGGAAATGGAGTGGCATGTATGAGAATCCTGCGTTTTGCCGTGGCATCTGCCGTGGCCATCCTCCTCACCGCCTGCGGATCCGCATCCAGCGGCAGCGGGTCATCCGCTGGCAGCGGCGGCGGTGGTGAACCGCCACCTCCGCCACCTCCGCCTCCGCCCGCCAGTGCCCCGCGCGACGTCTACTTCGCGGACGTGCGCACGATGATGGGCAACGGCGACTTCATGGCCGATGTCGACATCGGCTGGACCGATCCGAATGCGGCGAGCTCCCCAGCGGTGACCTACCGGTTGAGCCGCAGCGACGGCTCGATGCTCGACCAGGGCACGACCGGCGCCATCCCCGCGGGTGGCATGGTCACCGTCCAGGTGATGGCGGATGGCCTCGCCGATGGTGAGATGATCACGCTCGCCATCGATCCCGACGGAGTGATCGTCGAGGACGTCGAGCACAACAACGAGCGTCCGTTCACCGCGATGGTCGCGGAACCGCCGCCACCGCCGCCGCCGCCGCCGCCCGGGACCACCGCGGTGGTCGACCTCCAGTTCAACGATTCGCACTACCACCAGGCCTACTACTACAACAACCTGGCCTTCCATTTCCTGGTCCAGAATCCCAACAGCCAGGGCGTGGGTTCGGGCGCGTGCCATTACACGATCCTTGACGGCGACACCCAGATCTGGCGCGGCAGCATCACCAACGTGCCGGCGCCCAACGATGCGGACCGGGCCGCCAATCGCATCCCGACCTACGACGTGTTCGTCGGCGACGGGACCATCCGCGACCCGGCTGATGCCACCCGTCCCTACCGGCCGACTCCCGGTCGCCACGTCTACACCATCAGGCTCGACTCGGATGGCGTGGTGGCCGAGACCAACGAAGCCAACAACCTGCGGCGCATCGTCATCGACATTCCCGCCAACCAGGTGATGGCCGCAACGCCGCAACTCAAACCGGACGTCCGGCTGCAGGACCCGCATGTCCACCAATTCTGGAACTCGGTGGTCTTCCACTTCTTCGTCTACAACTTCCATGGCAGCGAGACCCTGGCCTCGGTGGGCTGGCGCGTGGTGCGGGTGTCCGACGGCTTCGTCGTGAATCAGGGCGTGGTCGAGAACCTGGCCCCTCGCGGCACCGCCGCTGGCGCACCCCAGGTCGCCTTCCGCTACACCGAGGAATTCAAGGGGCCGGATGTCGAGTACCTGCTCATCCTCGACCCCGACAATCTCATCGACGAGGACAACGAGACCAACAACCAGGTGAAGTTCATCATCGACTGGTCACAGCCCGGAGTCGGCTAAGCCGGGGAGATGCACGGGGTCCTCTGCAACGACAGGGAGGGGGCTCGGTTGCGGAATATGACACCTCGCGCGATGGCGCGGGGTGTCTTCTTCGACCCATGCAAGCAGCAGGTGGCGACCTTCTACGGGCAATGCTGTTTGCGTGATCCCGGGTTGTCGATGCATTCAGTGGGCGTGCATACCCAGCCCCTGGTCGCCTCCGATCCTGCTTGCGCGGTACTGGCCGCATCGCCCATCGCCCAGGCCTTGGTGGCCGCGGACGGACGTCTGTTTTACGCCAATCCGGCGTGGTGCGAGCAGATCGGCGATCTGCCGCCGGCCTGGCGAACCGTCGGCCACAACGGTGGACCGGTGCAGATCGAGGAGACGGGCCGGCGGATGACGATCGCGGCGCTGGCCGATGGGCGGCGGCTGCTGAGCGTCGAAAACATCGCGCCCGAGACCCGCCGCCTTGAAGCCCGCCTGCGCGCCAGCGAGCAGCGCCTGGGTGCAGCGCTGGCCGCGGCTCGCCTGGGAACCTGGCGCTGGGACATCGCCCACGGCACCATCGATTGGGATGCCTCGCTGCGCGGGGTGGTGGGCCTGGGCGACACTGACCCGACACCGGATGCGGCCGCCTTCAGCGAGTGGATCCATCCCGACGACCGCGAGCGGGTCGACGCGAGTCTGCAGTCCGCGCTCACCGGTCCCGACGACTACGATGTGCTCTTCCGCTTGCGTCATTGCGACGGGGCCTGGCACTGGCACCGCTCGCGCGGCCAGGTCGAGCGGCAGGACGGCAAGCCCGTGGCGATGATCGGTGCCTGCATCGACCTCAACGACCTCAAGACCACGGAGGAACATTTGGCACGCAAGGCGATCGAACTCGAGCGCTCGAATGCCGAGCTCGAGCAGTTCGCCTACATCGCGTCCCACGATCTGCAGGAGCCGCTGCGGATGATCACCAGCTATCTCGGCATCCTCCAGCGACGGTACGCCGCGCTGTTCGACGAGCGGGCGCGCCAGTACTTCGCCTACGCCATCGGCGGCGCGGAACGCATGCGTGACCTGATCCGCGCGGTCCTCGACTACTCGCACGCCGGGGCCGGGCCGTTGGTCAGCGAGCCATTTCCCTGCGGCCACGCCTTGGCGGATGCCCTCGCCAACCTGCGGGGAACGCTCGCCGCGTCGCATGCCGCCGTGCACGCGGATCCGCTGCCCACCCTGCGCGCCAACCGCACCCAGCTCATCCGCGTTTTCCAGAACTTGATCAGCAATGCGCTCAAGTTCCGCCGCGCCGAGGTCGCGCCGGCGATCGTGATCCGCGCCCGCGACAGCGACGAGGGCTGGGTGATCAGCGTATCGGACAACGGCATCGGCATCGCCGCCGAGGATCACCAGCGCCTCTTCCAGATCTTCCAGCGACTCCACGCCATCGATCGCTACCCCGGCAGCGGCATCGGGTTGGCGACTTGCCGCAAGATCATCGACCGCCATGGCGGACGCATCTGGGTGGAAGCGCAGGCCGGGCCGGGGGCCACCTTCGCGTTCCTGATCCCGCGCTGACCGTCGCTCACGCCGGGCCAGGTCCGGACGCCGCGATTGCAGGCCCAGGTGGGCAGCGCGGGCGGACGGTCTCGCGCTGTCCGCGATGGTCGCGTCGATCAGCTCAAGCCGGCGGCACCGCGTCGGTCACGCGCGGTTTGGGGGTGACCCGGTTCTTGGCCGCGATCAGCGTACGCAACGCGATGAACACCGAGAATGCGACGATCAGGAAGTTGATGACCGTATTCAGGAACACCCCGTAGCGCAGTGTGACCGCGCCGGCCTCGGTGGCGGCGGCGAGCGTCTCGTAGGGTGGCAACGTCTTGAGCCCCGGCTTGAGCAGCACGTACATGTTGGCGAAATCGGTGCCGCCGGTGAGCATGCCGACCGCCGGCATGATCAGGTCATCGACCGCCGATTTGATGATCAGCCCGAAGGCGGCTCCGATCACCACGCCGACCGCCATGTCGATCACATTGCCCTTGAGGGCGAATTCCCTGAATTCCGCGAGCATGCCCATGGAGTCTCCGTTGGGCGAGGAGGCTGTCGCACGGAGCGTCCCCCACAAGCGCCTCCCCGGTTGCTTGAACGAGCGCGCAGGAGAGCGTGGTTCCGCCGGAGGATCCCATGCTTCCCGCTTCGCGGATCATGTACGTCGAGTGCAAATCCGGCGGCCTCGAAGGCCCTGCCTGCATTGCTCGCGTCGCCTTCTCGAAATCCGGCCGATCGGTGTACTTCCGCGGCAGGCTCTTGCAGCGCCTGGGCGGGCAGGGTTTCAAGGCCAACTTCGTCGACCCGGATACCCGCGTGGAGTACTGGGTATCCGGTCCCAAGCGGAACGGCCGCGACCGGCTTTACGCGAGCGGCACCGTCGCCATCGACGAGGACGTGCTCGAGGAGTACTGGCTGACGATCCGCGGCAATCCGGAATGCAGCGGCCAGGGGACGTATCGTTGCTGAACGTCGCCCTACCGGAATCCGCTGCGGTCTGTGTGGCGAAGCGCCGGTGGTGCATAGCCGGCAGCGTCGCTCCACCATCCGATCACCTGCAGCATTGACGGAGATGGTGGTCGATATGGCGCCACTGGAGGCGCTGCAACTGCGCCGCCGACAATGCGCCAAAGGCCGTACTGACGCCCCACGTGCCTTGGTGGCATGCGCAGGAGCGGATGGAGTCGAGCGCGACGGCCTGATCTCGAGCGAAGTCGCCCGGATTCGTTGCATGGAACGCGGGGGGGCCTTGATCCGGCCACGTGGCCAGGGAACGGGGCTGTCGATGATCAGCCAGCGACCGAACCGCGTGTTGAGCAAGCCCGGCTGCACGGGTCCTGCGCTGACCGCGCCGATGGCGACGCGGCAGGCGTCGTGCAGGTGGCAGAGCATCTGAAGGGAGATCATCGCGCCCCAGCGCGGGTATGGGCATGGCTCGTTTCATGGTGGAGGCGACAGCACACTGGTTGAACTGTGGCTAAGAGACGCAGCGGGAATCGCACCCGGGCTCCGCAGGTGCATTCTGGCTATCTGAATCCGCCTGGAGATCGGCGATACGCTGGGGCCATGCCGTCTGAGACTGCTGGGAACGACCATGTGCTTCTGCCAATGGACGATCCGGAGGTGGGCGACTACCCCCGATCATCGGATTGGCGCCACGGCATCTTCGGCAGCATGCTTCCGTGCCATTCAACAGGCGGACGATGTTGGGGCCCAGGCTTCCCCTCGCCATCATCACGGGACATAGCGCCACCTCCGTTGGAGACGGAGGTGGTTGTGGTGACGAGGCGGCTCAGGAGCCAAGGCTTCTGGTCAGCGTCCTTCAATCGATGAATGCATCGGCAGGCAGGTGGAAGCGTTTCGCAAGCGCCTTGATCATGCGTAGGTTCAGTTGCCGTTTCCCGGCCAGGATTGCGCTGACCGCGCTTTGCGGCCCGATCTCCGGCAGGTCGCCTTGCGTCAATCCATTCGCCTCCATCAGGTGCCGCACGATGTCGTGAGCTTTCCCCCAGGGCATCTCGTAGCGGCGTTCCTCGAAGGCATGGACGAGATCGAGAAGAACATCCAGTTCATCGCCCTCGGGCGTGCCTCGGCGCGCGCCCCACAGTTCTTCGATGCGAGTGAGCGCGGCGCGATGATCGGCGACGGTGCGGATGGGGTGGACGGTGACGGCGGTGGACATGACGCTACTCCCAGGCCTCGACGGTGGCGGCATCGATGCGGTCGTATTCCGCGTGCGTGCCGATGAACTTGATGAAGAGGGCTTGTCGCTGGTAGTCGACGGCCACGACGAGCCGATGCTTGTTTCCTGCGATGTTGAAGACGACGCGCTCGCGGTTGATGACGCTGGCGTTCCCCAGCGTGGCTTTGACCTGGTTCGGGTTGCGCCAGGTCGCTCGGGAGGCGAGGCGATACCAATCAGCGAGCGGACTGGCTGCATTCGTTCGTCCTGGCCGCTTGCCATAGCGGAGTAGGGTCGAACGGGCGATGATGCGCACAGTTGGAATATAACAATTCGTTATATGCGGTCAAGAGCTAGTGTCCTGACACGGAAATCCTTCACATCTGGCTTGGCCGCGATGGCCGTCTGCGGCGTTGCGCGAATCTTGCGATAGCGCTGCTATCGCCGCGATTCGCGCGCCTTGCATCCGACCACCGGGGCCGTCGCCATCTGCAGAGAATTTCCATGTCAGGACACTAGGCGGTCCGGGCCGTGCGGTTCAGGCCATGCGCTTCACGGGCGCTACTCGGCATGATCGTCGGCACTGGTGTCTTGGTATGGGCGCTGTGCCTAGGCTCTCAGCAGCCAGCAGCGTTGATGCGGCATGGAGATTCAGCCAGGTTCGCTGAAAACGAGAAAGCCCTTCGACCTGTTGGTCGAAGGGCACTTTTCTCATCATGGTGGAGGCGCCGGGAATCGAACCCGGGTCCGAACTGGTACGCGCGAGGCGTCTACGTGCGTAGACGGTTGATGCGGTTCTCGCTCCTGGGGTAGGCAATCGTCAGCCAATTCCAGAAGCCAGCCTGACTAGTGTCAGCAGTGGTAACCAGACCACTCCACTGCCCAGCCGATGGTTGAGGATCCTGTCCGGTCATCGGCGCCCGGTAGGACCATCTCGTAGCTTAGTTTTTAATTAAGCAGCGAGAGCGTACTCGACGTGATCGTCGGCACTTACATTATGCGGGTTTTTACGTGGCCTCCCGCACCACGGCACGCAGCTTTCGCCGTTGTCAGCCCGTCGAGACCTGTTCGCCCCCATATCGGTTGTCAACGAAGCCACTATCGTGGGTCCCGCAGGGGCCACCAGTGGAATCGCCGCCCAACCTCCTCAGATCAATGGTCGTGCAGGCGGCGCACGAGTCGTTCGCCAGACAACCATCGAGGTGCTTTCCAGCACCATTCCCAGCCCAACCGGGTGCAGATGCGAGCGGTCAGCATCGGTAGAGCGATTCCAGCAGTGATCCCGAGGGCAACGTGCAGGGTCGGGTGGGAGATGCCGAGGAACTTCTGGAAGATGATCCGGACGCCTGCCGCAGCGATCACGTGCAGAAGGTAGATCTCGAACGAGTAGCGCCCGAGCAGATCCAGGCACGACGCTCCGGGCATGTTCGGCGTTGTCAGCAGCCCGCAGGTCGCCGCGATGCCGAGCAGGGTCAGGGACGGCGCGAGGGCGACGGCGACGGCGTCGGGCGCTGCGTGAATGACCACGAATGCGGCGGCGCACGCCAGCCCGAGGGCGAGATACCGAGCGACCGACGTCCGCAGCTCGCATCCGTGGATCGCGCCCAGGAGGAAGAAGGGGAACACCGGCAGCAGCGCGCTGATTCCTGGGATAGGCGGCATCAGGAAGGCCCAGGCAAGGCCGACGATCGCGAAGAGCAGGCCGCCGACGTAGCCGTGTCGCAGCGAGCGGGAGGACAGCGCGCATTGCACGAGGAAGCAGAGGAACAGCGCGTGCAGGAACCAGAAATGGATGCGAGGTCTCCAGACGAAGGAGAGCACGTCGCCGATCGAGGTCGCATGGTTCGTCCACCGATCGAGCACCAATTCCAGGCCTCCGTGCAGGAGGGACCAGAGGACGTAGGGGTAGATGATCGAATCCCACTTGTTGGCCAGCATGAGAGCCGGTCCCTTGGACCTCAGCGCCGTGCAGAAAAGGCAGCCGGACAGGGCGAAGAACAACGGCATGTGGAACGCATAGATGGCGGCATCGATCACCGCGAGCGGGCCGTTCAGTGGCATGATGCCGGCCTTGTCCATGCCTCTCGTCACATGCCCATAGACGACCAGGAGGATCGCGAAGCCCTTGGCGCGATCGATCCATTGCTGTCGTTCGACGGGCATGCACGTGGGTGTGACCGTCCGGGAATGGATTGCCAGGCCTTCATCCGAACTTTGCGGCGAAACCGCGCCGCCCTGCGCGTCGAGCGAGGTGCTCGGAGGCGCATGGCTTGCGCTGTCGTGCATGGATCCGGCGATCCGACCTGTCGCTCGCGTGTGGGTACCTGGCGCTTGCCGACTCGAGAGCGGCGATGAAGGTTGGCGGTCAATGCGCCATGATCGGCGATTCGCATCCGGCAGCAGTGGGTCGCGGCTGGCAGGTGCCAGTTCGGTGAGAGTCGACTCATGCCCAAAGTGATCCATGTGGTGCGCAAGTTCGAGCCGCTCGAATGGGGCGGCATCGAGACGCACCTGCTCGGTCTGATACCGGGCCTTCAGCGGCTCGGATGGTCGAGCGAAGTGCACGCGCCCCGGGAAGCCGGAACCGATGGTTCCACGCTGATCGCGGCCGGAGCCGGGTTCCGCACCTTCGCGGCGCACTACCCGGTCCTGGGCATGCGCGCCTCCGATCGCGCGCAATACGTAGCCTCGGGCGGCAATCTGGTTTCTCCGCACGAACTCGTCCGGTTGCTCCGCGAGCGCCGGGCATCCATGCTGCACGTGCACACCGTGCGTCGACTGGGCGGCGTGGTGCGGGTGGCATCGCGGCTGAAGGCGGTTCCGTACGCGGTGACCCTGCATTCTCCCATCCGCGCAGGCACGGGAGCGATGCCTGGCCCAGCGGGGCATGGTCGTCGCCTGATCGATCTCGGCGCCCCGTTCGGACTGCTGGTCGGAGCGCGGCGGGTCGTGCACGACGCGGACGTGGTGTTCACCGTCAACCAGTCCGAGATGGATGCCTGGGCACCGGACCGGGTGGGCAAACACCTCGAGAAGCTCTCGCTCGGCGTCGATTCCGAGCGCGCGACCAGCGCGGCGCGCGCGCAGGCTCGCGCCCTGGTTCCGGGCCTTGGTCAGGCACCTTTCGTGGTGATGATCGCCAGGCTCGATCCGATCAAGGGGCATGACACCGCCATCGCCGCGTTCGCGCAGGCAGCTCCGACGACGATGCACCTGGTCATGGCGGGGTCGGAGGTGGACCCGCCATACACCGACGAGCTGCGTGATCGCGCGCGCGTGCTTGGTTCTCGGGCGCATTTCCTCGGCAATGTCGCCCCGCATCTCGCGCGGGCGCTCCTCGCCGAGTCGCACCTCGTGCTCATTCCCTCGCGGGCGGAGGCTTTCGGCCTGACCCTCCCCGAAGCCTGGGCCGAGGGAGCGTGCGCGCTCTTCGCCAACATCGGCGGGCTTCACGACAGCGGCGACGTGGCCCGCGCGCAGTTCGGCCGGGTCGACGACAACACGGTCGAGGGGTGGTCCCGCCGGATGAGCGAGACGCTCGCGGACGCCGCGGGCATGGAACGCGAGCGCGTAGCCGGTCCGCAGCGTGTCGCCGACCATTTCGCATGGCGTACGGTGGCCGAGCGCGTCGCCGGCGCCTACCGGCGCGCGACCTTGGGATCGTGGCCGGCATGACGTTGTTCCTGATCCGCGACGATGACGCCAACGCCACCACCGACCCCGAGCGCCTGGGGTCCGTGTACGCGCCGCTGCTCGATGCCGGGATGCCGGTGTGCTTCGCGGTCGTGCCTGCGGTCGCATTGGATACCGTCGGCCCGGACGGCGCTCGCGAAGGCTTCATCCGCGCGGACGCGCCGGCCACCGGGTTTTCGCGGCTCGCCCGGGACACCCCGCTCTCGTCCTGGCTGCGCGCCGATGGCGCGAGGCGCGATGTGCTGGTCCACGGGTTGAACCACGCGCGGGTGCGCACTGGCAGCGAATTCGGAGCCTTGGACCGCGCAGAGGCCAGCGCACGCATCGCCGACGCCCTGGCCATCATGGTCGCGGCGCTCGACCGCGCTCCGCGTGGATTCGTGGCTCCATGGGACGCGTTGTCGAGGCCGGCGCTGGTCGCCGCTACCACCGCCTTCGACATCGTCTCGACGGGTTGGGTGGATCGGAGGAAGTTGCCGTTCGGCGCGCTCCTGGCCCATGCGCGCGAACGCATGTCCCGACGCGAGGCGCTGCCGGTCGGTCACGGCTGGGTGCTGCGCCACCGCGGATGCCGCCTGCAGCCGTCGACACCGCCGGATGCGGTGGCCGGCATCATCGGGCAGTTGTCCGAACGAGCCGTGGTCACCGTGATCGTGCTGCACCACTGGCAATTCTGGGCGGATGGCGGGCCCCACCCGGTCATCGTCGCGTTGGCCGACGCCCTGCGCGGCAAGCGGGTCGGAATCGTCGCCGATGCGATCCGGACATTGGACGCTGGGGGCAGGACCTAGGCTGGCTCCGCCCGCGGTCAGGGCACCGAGAGGACCTCCGCGAGCTTGGTGCAGAATGCGGCTGAACCCGGATCTCCGAGGTGGACGTCGTCGACGAAGGCGTCGTCGGTCAGCCAGTCCGACGCATCGACCACCTCGCCTCCCGCCAGCGCAGCCTGGTCGCGGATCCAGGCTGCGTAGGACGACCAGGCGTCCTGGGCGTAGAACCCGCGGCGATGCCGTTCGGGCATGGGCATCGCGACCAGCACGGTGCGGGCACCGGTCGACCGTGCGCCGCGCAGCAGTTCCGCGATCGGCGGGGAGAACGAGCCATCGCCGGTGACGACTCCCCGACAGCGCGCATGCATGCCCTCGGCATCCTGGTTGAAGGCGGCGAAATCGCCGGCGCGACCGAAGCGGTTGTCCGCGCGCGGCGGCATGCCGAGCGCTTCGAGGCGCCGGCGGCCGGATTCCACCCGCGACCACAGGGACCACCGCTCGCTGAGCAGGGGGATCGCGCCGACCGTGGCGTACCACGCGTGCGCCACGGTCGATCCGTCGCCGTAGAACCGCGCGGCCTCTCCCGGGAAGGAGTAGGCGAGCGCGCGGTTCCCGGTGAGGTCGCCCCAGCCGCCGCGGCAGGGGTCGGTGAGCTGCGTGTCGAAGAACCCGTAGACGACCAGGCGTGGGCGAGGCTGCGCCGCGAAGGCGGTCTTCGCGAGCAGCCAGTGCTCGACGGGACCTGACTGCCCGAGCGCGAGGTTCATCGCCGCGATCCCGGTGCCGGTGCTCGCGCGCCAGGAAGCTGCGAAGGCCTCGGGATCGCAGCCCCCGGCCATCAGCGAGTTGCCGAAGAACAGGGCATGCGCCGATCCCGCTGCCCGGGCTTGTCCCAGCGCCTGCTGGCGCTGGGTGCTGCGGGAGGCGCTCCAGACCGCCGCGTTGAAAGCCAGGAGCACGGCGAGGCAGACGGCGACGGCGATGGCGAAGCGGCGCGGGGTCATGGCTCAAAAATCTATGTAGATGAATTTCGACGACTGGCCGCAGGTCATCGCGATGACGCACGCGAGCACCCCCCACCAGGCGCCCCAGAACCACGGACCTGGCCGCCAGGAGAAGCCGGAGGGAGGATCGTCGCGTTCTCCGCAGAGGTATTCGATCATGTCGCGCAGGTTGCGCATGGCGATCAGGCTCCGAACAGTCGTTCAGCGAAGTGCAGCGCGGTCGGCAGGTCCATGCAGAAGACCGCCCATCCCGCGTTGACGCAGACGAAGGTCAGCGCCCAACCGGCGACGCGCCGCGCGCGCGAAGGGTGCTCACCGGGCGGGCTCAGGCGCGTCCACAGGCGGTGCGCGCAGAGCAGCAGGCCGTGCCACAGGCCCCAGACCACGAAGTTGAGGCCGGCCCCATGCCAGACCCCGCTGACCAGCATGGTCACCAGGACGTTGCGGTAGACCGCGGGTGCCGACACGCGCGAGCCGCCGAGCGGGATGAACACATAGTCGGTCAGCCACTTGCTCAGGCTGATGTGCCAATGGCGCCAGAAGTCCGCGATATTGGCCTGCAGGTACGGCCAATCGAAGTTCTCCGGCACTCGGATGCCGAAGAGCCGCGCCGAGCCGATGGCGATGTCGGAGTAGGCGGAGAAGTCGCAGTAGATCTTCATCCCGTAGGCGAGGAGCCACACCGGCAGCACCCATCGCTCGGCGGCGGCGATGTCCGCATGGTTGAGGTGGTCGGTGAAGGAAGTGAGGACGTCGGCGATGGCGAATTTCTTCGCGAGGCCGCAGAGGATGCGGGTAACCCCGCAGCGCCAGTCCTCCGCCCAGGGCGTCGATGGCGCGCGCAGAGCGGGCAGGAAGTCCTGGAAGCGCTTGATCGGTCCCGCGACCATGGTCGGGAAGAACAGGATGAAGGCGAGGTAGTCCCACCACGAGCCCGGTTCGGCGGTGCCCTTGCGCCGATCGACCGCGTAGTGGATGAACTCGAAGGTGAAGAAGGAGATGCCGAGCGGCAGGAACACTCCGGCCCAGTGCAGGCTGGAACCCTGGCCGATCGCGAGTCCGACGAGGAAATTCCAGTACTTGAACGCGGCCAGGACGGCCACGGCGCAGGCCACCCCGGCCAGGCACCAGCGCGAGCCCGGACGATAGACGCGGCTGAACAGCGCCTCCCACAGGAAGAGCAGGAGGCAACAGGCGCCAGCGATCCCACCTACCGCAGTGATCGAGAAGTAGACGAAGAACGCCCCGCCGAAGACTACGCACACCTGAGGGCGGAACGCCAGCGCTACCGCTCGGTACAGGATGGCGGCGGGGAGCAGGAAGAGCGCGTAGTAAGCGACGGTGTTGAAGATCATCGGTAACGTCGGCCCGTCATCGTCCCGCGGTCGTTCGCGATCGCCGTGGGCCGGCCCTCATGCGCGGCCGTTCAGCCCAGCCGCGTGGCTCGCGATGGCTCTCCGGACCAGCTTACCGACGCCGACGATGTCGACGACGTCGCGCATCGCCTCGTCATCGTTCGTGAGCAGGACGGCGTTGGTGTCGGGATGGGCGGGATCGTAGCCGTGCATCCCCGCGAGCCGGGCGTTGCCCATGTGGCTGGGCAGCAGCAGGACCCCGGGGTCGGCGAGCCAGATGTCCTGGCCGAAACGGTCGTCGGGGAACGCGCAGCGCTCGCGAGCGAGCCACGCGGGATCGAGCAAGGTGATGGCGGGGACGCTGGACAAGGCATCGCGCAGCCGCGCCCGATGGGGTTCCTCCGCCCACAGCCTGACCATGGTTGAATCGACCACGCACTGGTAGTCGACATGCATGCGCAGCCCGGTCGCCGCGAGGGCCGGCATGACATCGACGTGGCTGGTGACCGTGCACATGCCGTGGTCGGAGAAGACGTAGAATCGGACTTCGTCGTGGGCTGCCCGCGCGGCGTCCAGGACCCCTTCGATGCGCCGCCGGTAACCCGCCAGCTCGCCTTCGATGCCAGGGTGGGTGCGGGTGTGATCGTGCAGCCATCCGTCGAGCGAAGCCGCGTACATGAACAGCACTCGGGATCCCGGATCGCCCGCGGCGCGCTCCATGCCCGCCCAATTGTCGGCCTCGCTGCGGTGCCAGTCGGCGACCCACGACGGGACGCCCGATTGCGCGAGCGCATCGACGAAACTGGTGCCGCGGTTAAGTCCGCCGGCCGAGAAGATGTCGCGCGGCTCGCAATGGCCGTAGCGACCGAGGTGCTCGAGCGGCATCAGGTAGAGCTGGAAGTAGCCGGTGATCCCGTTGGCACGGGCTACCGAGCGCGAGAGGTGGCTGCGCACCCGCCCGCGATCGCGCAGAGGAGCCGGCAGGGCGCGAACCCACCACGGCACGCGCAGCGGGGCCACCTCGCCGCCCGCGCGCTGGAAGAAGCTCCAATGCAGGTGGTCCTCGGGATAGCTGCCCGACAGAATCGAGGGGACGCAGGCCGAGCTGTATCCGAACACCGAGCGCAGCGGCTTCCAGTCCGGCGCGAGATCGGTGAACGCGGGGAAAGGTCGGACGACCTCGGCGCCGCACGCATCGAGGAAGAAGAAGCAGTGGCAGACGCCGCCCATGTCAGCGGTCTATGCGATCGTACACTTCGTCCGCGTAGCGGCCGGCGACGGCGGTGACGAACGATTCGTTGAACCGGTCGACGAGGAAGCGCGGGTTCTCGCTGGTGCGCCCGGGGACATAGATGATGTCTCCGGTCTTGAGCTGTAGATCCGGCTCCCGTCCCTCGAGGATGCCGAGCAAGTCCACCCGGGCGACGGTCGGCGCGCCGCGACTGCCGCGAATGAGGATCGCGCGATCGGCGTAGGCGTCCCGAGTGTGCCCGCCAGCCGCGGCGACTGCGCGGCTGACCGAGAAGTCGGCCTTCATGGTGATCGCGTCGGGAGAACCGACCGCACCGAGCACGAAGACCTGGCGATCGACGTTCGACGGAATGTAGATGAAATCGTCGGGATGGACCAGGATATTGTAGCGCTGGTCGCCGCGCTCAAGCAGTGCCTTGAAGTCGACGGCGAGCATGCGGTCATTGCGAACCATGATCGCCTCGTCGAGGGCGGCGAGGGTCTCCGAGTAGTCGGATCCGGCGGCTCGGGCAGTTCCGCCGCAACGCGCGAGCAGGTCGAGCACGCGCTCGCCGCCGAAGAGGTTGAGCGACCCGGGATGATCGACCTCGCCGAGCACGACGCACCGGCGGCTCGAGGTAGAGACGAGTTGGATCTCGACGATCGGCTCGTGGTAGAAGCGCGCGAGCTTGACCTTCAGCGCGCTGGAGAACGACTCGATCGCCAGGCCGGTGGCGGTCGTATCTCCGCACGGTCCGTAGCGCACGAATCCATCGACGCCCACGCGGCAACGCTGCGCGGTGTCGGGCAATCCATTGACCTGGATGTCGAGCAGGTCGCCCGAGCCGAGCACGTACTGGGGCGGAGGCTCGTCGATCGGCGGGGGGAGCACCACCTGCTCGAATGCGCTGGCCTTGGCCATGCGATCGACGGTGTGCGGGCAGCCCATGAGCGTGCCTGCGACGGCGAGCGCGCCGACGCACCATGCGAACGAGCGATTGCGGGACGCGGGAAGACCTTCCATCGCCCGTTCTTACGTCACGGGAGCCTCCTGGTAAAGCACCTCCTGGTATTCATGGGATGATCCGACCGCGGATGGCCAGCGGAGCATCCGGTTCCAGAGACGACGGCGGGACCTCCTCGGCCGAGCGGGTCGCCGGCAAGGTCGCGCAGCGCACCACCACGCCGACCAGCACCAGCCATGCGCTGAGGTTCTTGGTCTCGACCATCACTCGTTCGAGGCTGCCGTGGACGTACAGGACCACGGTCGTGATCAGGAACCCGGCGGCGACCGCGCCGAGGAGTCCTTTGCGGTGCTTGATCGACGCCACGAGGGCGAACGGGAGCGGCACGGCGAGCACCAGCAGGTAGCCGATCAACCCAGGCCAACCGACCTCGGCGCGGTGGAGCCAGTAGATGTTCTCGACCATCGGATTGCGCATGAACTGCTCGTCGTAGATGGTCGACCCGCGGTCCACCGCGTACTGTTCGAGCAGTGCGCTGTACTTATCGCCGAGCGGGCGGCTGTTGGCGATGCAGTAGTTGTTCCAGCCGACGCCCAGCGCGTGATCGGCGGACATCGCCCGCGCTTGGACCAGGAGGATGGGACGGATGTCCTCGTACCCCGCCTGCTCGCTGGTCAAGGCCACGCGCTGTTGGATCGAATCGATGGATTTCAGCAGCATGAGCGCCATCGCCAGGAGCATGCCGATGGTCAGGATCGCGCCGCGCAGGCTCGGCCGCACCGCCAGACCGAGCATGATGATGGACGCGTACACCGCTCCGCAGCACAGCATCGATCCGCGGGCGAGGGACATGATGGTGAGGGCCCCGCCGGCGAGCGCGCCGCCGGTCCACCAGCCGATCGTGCGGGTGGCGACGGTGCGGGTGGTCGCGGCGGCCAGCAGCACGCCGCCCAGCATGTACGACCACATGCCCATGGAATTGCTGTGCTCGAACAGGGCGTGCACCCGGTTGAGGTGGAGGACGTAGCGCTGATAGGTCGCCGAGACGAGGTTGAGGCCAATCCCGATGGCGGCGGCATGCAGCACCGCCCGGACGTCGCCAGCGTCGCGGACCGCGACGCACGCGGCTACCGGGATCAGGCCGAGCTTGATGTACTTGAAGAGCGCCATGCGGGCGAACATCGGTTCGTAAGGCGCCAGCAGGCTCAGTGAGCACAGCAGGCAGTAGAAGCCCCAGATCAGCCCGAGCAGCAGCGCGACCCGCAACTCGGGACGGCGCCGGAGGATGGCCGCGAGGAGCAGCGCCAGCGCGAGAATCTCGATGATGCTGCCCTGGTAGCCGCGGGCGTGGCCGCGGTACCAGTCCTGCGACCAGGCGGTTAGGGTGAACCAGCCCGGCGGAAGCGCGGTGAGCAGCAGCATCAGCATCAATGCCGGCCGCCTGAGCGTATCCCTGAAGGCGATGACCGTGCCCAGGGCCGGCGCCAACAGCACGTAGCCGAGCACGATGAGGGCGAATTTGACGCTATCCATCGCGGTTCATCCGACCATCAAGCGCAGGATCCACCGCCAGGACCAGGCGAACGGCGCCAGGGCCAGCGCCAGCCGCCACGCGATATCGAGCAACGGCGCGCAGAGGGGGTCTGGAGCGAGATAGCTTGAGAGGGCGGTGGCGACGCAGGGCAGGAGAATCGCCGCGGCCAGCGCCGGAGCCCGCACGGCGACGTCGCGTTCGCCGGTATGCTGGCGCCGCAAGGCCAGGAACAGGATGGCTGCTGGCGGCGCCGCGGTGGCGACGATCGCCAGCAGCGTCCCCGCGACGCCCCCGAGGTGGGCTCCGACCCCGACCCCCACGACGGTCGCGGCGGCCTGGGCGATGGTGATCGCGGCGATGCCGCCGGGCGAAGCGCCCAGGAGCAGGACCAGACGCCACATCTCGGCGAGGAGCACGGCGCCAGTGCCGACGAGGGACATCCACACCAGCGGTGCGGCCACCGCTGCGGCCGCAGGATCGCCGGTGAATGCCTCGACCGTGATCGCCGGGAAGGCCGTCGCCGTGAGAACGCCCGGCCAGACCAGGATCGCGAATGCCAGCGCAGATCGTCGGCCGAGCCGGCAGGCCGCCGCGGGTTTGCCTTCGGCGTACAACTGTCCAGCTCCCGCCTGCATCGGACCTTCGACCTGGCGACCGAACTGCAGCATCATCTGCGCGGGTTTCGAGACTGCTTGGAACAGGGCGACCTGCGGCAGTCCCGCCACCAGCCCCAAGGCCACGGACGGGGCCGCATCCATCAGCACCCGGGCGGAGCCGAGGGCGTACGCGCTGGCGCTGAATGCCAGGTGCCCGCGCAGGGCAGCGAGCGAAGCGTGCCCCGGCGAGAGCGACAGGGCGGGCAAGGCGCGCCGGACGACCGCCAGGTTCAGCGCGCCGGCAACGACCATCAGGGCCATCGTCCCCGCGACCAGCACGTCGATCGCCGCGCCCAGCGCGCAGGCCAGCGCCAGGAAGACGACCTGAGCCAGCGCCAGGACGATGGCGATGACGTTGACCGCGACCATGCGGTGGCAGCCGCGCAGGATCTCCGGCAGCATCGAGATGGGGAACATCAGTCCGAGGCCGGCGACGAAGGCGAGCCAGGCCCTGCGTACGCTGTCCGAGTCCGCAGCGCCCAGGGCGTGCAGCAGCGGCCGGTGCAGGGCTGCGGCGACTGCCGCGAGCAGCAAGCCGAGCACGGTCACCGTCCAGAAGCAGGTCGCGACCACGTCGCCGAGGGCGCGCTCATCGCCATCGCTCGCATAGCGGACGACGGCGCGCATGGCGGTGACGCCCAGTCCGAGATCGATGAACACGCCGACGCCGATCAGCGACCACAGGAGATGCCAGAAGCCGAGGTCGTCGCCCTGCAGGTGGCCCCACACCAGTCGGAACCCGATGAGACCGGTGATCGTCCGCACCAGCACGAGGATCCACCCGGAGGAGGTGTTCATCCATAGGCGATTCGTCCACGATCCAGCGACGATGCCCATGGCAGCACGGTATGGGCCCGACCGTGCCTCGCCAGACCGGTCCCGCCGCGTTAGCAGGATGCTGAAGGAGCATCCTACCGGGGGCCCGGGGG
>JACDEC010000011.1 GCA_013816645.1 Planctomycetota bacterium | reverse complement strand
CGTCGAGGTCGACCTCGCCTGGCGCGCCGGGCGCGTGCTCAGCGCGACCCTGCGGACCACGCAGGCACTGCGCTTGCGCGTCCGCCCACCGCAGGGCCAACGGCTGATCGGTGTGCGCAGCGGGTCGGATGTGATCGCCTGCTCCGACGAGCACGGCGTCGCCTGTTGGGAAGCGGGGGCGCTGGGCACGGCCTACGTCCTCGCGTTCAGCTCCTGAACGACGCTCACCACTCCGGCGGTTTGCGATCGAGACGCTGAACCCAGCGGATGCTCCCGCCCTGGGACGGCATGGCGGTGACCGTGTTCCAGATCGCCTGGCCTTCGTACGGGGCGGTTTCGTTCATCCGCGAGCCCTTGGGGCCGAAATCACCGGTGTTCGGGCTCCATTCGATGCGGAACCAGAGGATGTGCTCCTCGCTGCGCAGCTGCGCGAACACGCTGGGATCGGAGAGGAACGAGCTGGCGGCTCCGGATGCGAGCACGTCTGGCCAATCGCGGAAGCCCAAGGTCGCTCCGCTGCCGCAGGTGACCAGGAACACCGATGCATTGTGCGCGTAGGCGACGTCGTTGCCGTTCCAGTCGCGCCCGCGCCCGCCATTGAGATTGACGACATCGTAATAAGGATCGCCGCTGCCGTCGTGATCCTCCCAGGTCTCACGATAGATGCGGAACCACGCGCGATTGCTGGTGTTGTCGCGCGGCTTCGCGTCGCCGTCGCGGAACGCGGCGAGGCTGGTGGACGGATCGATCACCGGAGCCGGATCCGGAGCATCCAGGCTGGCGGCGCGCCAGATGTCGAGCACCGAGGTGTGATCGCCGTTGTAACCATGCAGGCCGGCGACCCGGATGCCCTGGTCGTTGCCAGGAATGTCCTGCACGCTCAGGCCGGGCCCGACCCGGATCGGATTGGGCTGTCCTGCCCGCACCGCCGATGGCGCACGCTGCCAGACATACATCGGGGCACGCATTTTGCTGCCTGGAGCGGGCCAGCGGAGGGGAAGCGCGGGAGACCACACCGCGTTGGTCGGTTGATTCACGCTGCCGGCTTCCGGATCGCGATCGATGGGGATCGGACCGATGGCGTGGTTGCGGATGTCGTTCCAACCCTGCGTCTCCTGGGACCCCCAACCGAGACGCGACGTCTCGAGCACGTAGCTGATCGCCGCATTGAGCATCATGCGCGCCTGGGTATCGCGCACGATGCTACGGGTGTGCTCGCCATCGCTGCGCATGGTCGAGAGGAAGACCAGCGCCAGGCTGAGCATCAGGGCCGCCAAACCGGTCACGATGATCAGCAGCGCGCCGCGGCGAGCATGACCGGCCCTCATGGCACCGACCGATCGAGGGATGCGGCGCCCCAATGCGACCACTGGCGTTGCTGCCGGGCGCCGCGCAGGGAGGTGGCGATGGGCATGAAGCGGTATGCGCGCGTCGAGCCGGTGGTCGGATTGGTCACCGTGATGGCCACCGTGGTCTGGCCGAAAATCAGACCCTGGTTCCGACGCTCCACCCGTACGTCGAGCTGCGGCCAACCCGTCGGTACCAACGACAGCAGGGGCGACGAGGCGGCCAGAGCGTCCGCGGCCGCTTCCCATTCGCCGAAAGAGTACGACGACCGGGCGGAGCGCAGCGGCTGGGCCGCAGCCCCGGCGCCGGTCCATCCGCCGCGCGGCGCAAAACCGGTGCTGATCCCGTAGAGGTGCACACCCGTGCGCCCGATCGCCTTCTCTGGCGATTCGCCCGAGGTGTCCCAGATCAGCGGCCGCCGCATGGCCATCCACAGCTTCAAGGGGAAGAAGGTCATATGCTGCGGCGACCAGTACGGCGCCGTGCCGATGTACGGCCAGCCGTCGGGAGCGTAGGGCGTTCCGAGCACGCCATTGCCGAAGTCGTTGATCGTCTGCCCGCTGGCGTCCAGGCCCAGGTAATAGCACACGGGCTGGGCGTTCGGCAGGTAGTCCAGGTACCCGGTCCAACCGAGCGACGAGAACATCCGGTCCTGCACCCCATGCATCCAGGCGTTGACCTGATCGGGATGACCGATGCACCCGATCTGCGAGTTGCTGCCCGTCGCCCATTCCCCGCCCCCCAAGGCGTTCTGGAAGGTGCGCGATTTGTGGAATCCCTGAGTGCCCCAGGTGCGCGGGTCGGCGATGTTCCAGTTCCAATAGCCCTCGGGAAGATCCATGGCGACGAACGGCTGACCGGTGACCCCGTCGGCGCCAATCACCCCAGGCGCATCGTCGAGGACCTGGTCCAAGGTGCCGGCTTCGTTCCACGCCGTGCGCTGGCGCTGGCCGGCGGCATCGAAGGGATCGTCGACGGCGTACCAGAGGTCGGCTTCAGTCATCCCCTGGACGTAGCCTTCTGCGATCACCCGGTTCTCGCGCGACAACTGCTGCGCCACGGCCATGGTCTTGACCGCCACGCGCAGCCCGGCGTAGGCGGTGAAGGCGACGATCAGTCCCAGCGCCATGGCGACGAGCAGTTCGACCAGGGAGAAGGCGCGGGTGGGCATCAGCGCATCTGCAGGTAGAGTCGGGGATCGTAGGCGAGGAAACGGGCGATGGTCGACGCGCGCATGCGCACCGAGTTGCGCACCGGCCCGCGGTCGAAGACCCCATTGCGGTCGCGATCCGCGCCGTTGCGGATGAGGTAGCCGGAGAGCGTGTTGACCTCCATCGACCAGGTGCCGCCGGCGCAGCCGTTGATGTAGTAGGTGTTGGGCGGGGCGTTCGCGCCTACCACGGTCTGCTGGTGGGCGCTCGAGGTCCAGGCGAAGGGGAACTCGGGATGGAAGTGCTCCTGCGCATAATGGTAGGCCACCCGTTTCATCGGGACCCCCGCCCAGTCGGTGCCACGATTCTCGTTCGGCAGGCGTGGCACCAGCCCGCAATCGATCGGCGAACCGGGAACGCTTTCGAAATCCTCGTAGGATTGCCAGTCCACCGCCCAAGCCACGACCTCGCGGCAGCGCGCGCTGGGGTCGAAGGCATCGGTGAGGTTCCAGCCCGGTTTCGCCGCCGCGGTGCGGTCGCCCGGGGCGATGGTGTTCCAATGGGTGTTGGCGTGCACGGCGACGATGGGTCGGCTGGACAGCACATCCCAGGCGAACACCAGGGCCTGGGGAGCGCGCACCCCGGCGGGATCGCGCAGCGCGGTGGTGGTGTCGAACTGGAAGAGCGGGCAATCGACCATCGCCGCGGTCAGGTAGTTTCGAGGCGTCCGCAGATCGTAGGGCTGACGCAGGTGGAGGTACTCGACATAGGCGTGCATCCAGGCGTCGGCGACCTGGAACGCCGCGACCGCGGGAATCGGATCGGGGAAGGTCGTCAGGTGCGGCCAAGATTCGGAGCGACCGGCGGTGCCCGCGGCGACGCCGCAGGCGTAGGCGTAATAGCGCAGCAGGATCGCCCGCGCATTGAAGCGCAGCGCGGGGTCATGGTTGTAGTCGGGATTGACGGGATCGTAGAGCGGGCTGGTCGGGTCGTAGCGTGGATGGGGATCGGCGGTGATGTCGGTGTACTCGAGGTGCAGCTCGCTCTGACTGGGCACGGGTAGGCCGAGCTGCTCGGGATCGACCGTGGTCTCGAAATCCAGGCCGAGCTTGTCGAGCGCGCGGCGCAGGCCGTCGACGTTGTTGCACTGGTAATCAGGTTCGAAGGCGGAGCGCAAGGCATCGGTGTTGTGCAGGCGGTACATCACGCCGACCTCGGTATCGAGCACGCCCCGCCATCCCGGCCACCAACCGTAATTGGGGGCGGGTATCTCCTCGTTGCTGAATCCGTGCCAGGCGCTGTCGACGAACCCGGTGGGGTAATAATCGTGGTAGGGCCACTTGATCTGCGGGTGGTAGAGCAGCGCGTTCTGCTGCGGGTAGCCCGAGACCGCGAACACCAGCTTCATGTCCGAGTTGTCGGCGGTGGAATAGAAGACCTGGCTGCCCTCGGCGACCAGGCGCGCCATCTCGTCGCGGTCGCTGTCGATGCGTTGGAGGATGTCCGGCGGCAGCGGCGCCATGGCGGAGAAGCGCCCGATGTTGAGGCCACCGTCGAGGTCCGGCGCCATCGCCGTCGGGCTGACGTAGGGTCGGTCGTAGACCTCGGTGCCCTCGGAACCGAAGGTGATGTGCTCCTGGCGCTCGAGCATGCCCTGGACCAGCAGCTGCGCCTGCGACGCGGCGACGATGCGGTAGCGCGACTCCTGCTGGGCCTTCAATCCGACCGGGAAGAGCAGCAGCACGGTGGTGCAGGTCACGGCGACGATCAGCAGGGAGATGCCGACTTCGAAGAGGGTCATCGCGGCGCGAGCCAGCGCGCGCGACGGGATTCGCTGGCCAGCGATCTGCATGCTGCGACCAGAGCCCATGCGGGGTCGACGCGGGAACTGGGTGCAACCGGACACCTGCCTGCCGTTGCGCGAACGGCAGGTGCGATCCATTTCAGGAATCTAGGCTTCCGACCCGGCCATGCCAGCAGGGCTCACGTCGACTCGGTACCCGAGTCATGATGTGCCACTCGTGTGCCAATCACGGCGACGCTGCAGACGTCGCGCGAAGTCGGCGCACATCCCCGCGCCACTGCCAAGAACCCCACCAGATGATCGCGGAAACCTGGTTCGGGGTCGTCGACCAACGCGTTCAGCGCGCCGGAGCGACCAGGTAGATCGGCTCCGGGCCGACGGAGACCTCGGCCTGGGCCTTGAGCGCGTTGCCGAAGATGTCGAGCGCCTTGGCCTTGGCCGGCACCGGCAGCGCGTGCGACTCGCCGTCGTGGCTCCAGGCGACGCTGACGATGCTGCCCTCGCGGGCGGAATAGGTGTAGAGGTCGACGCCGGGAACCGGTTCGCTGCGCGAGGGCGCCCCGGCACCGTCGACCATCGCGGCGAGCACCGCGCGACCGGCGAGCAGCGGCTTGATCGCGCGGTCCCACTCGATCGCGCAATCCGGGTGACCCATCGCCGGATCGGAATGGGCGGCGTAGAAGCAGAACATGCCCACGCCCGCTCCCATCATGGTCACGTCGTAGCGCACGGCCTGGGCCATCTGGATGGCCAGCGGCAGCCCACCGGTGTCGGGTGCGTAGAACGAACCGAGCCCGAGCGCGCCGCCTTCGGTATTCCACAGCGGCTTGGGCTTGCCGTGCTTGGCCTGCGCGGCGTTGAACTCGGCGGCCTGGATGTGGGCCATCGAGTTGGCGCCGCCGTAGAGCGAGTCGTTGTAATCGTGGAAGGAGAAGACGTCGAAGCTGTCGAGCTTGGCGGCGGCGAGCACGGGATTGTGCCACTTGGCCGCGCCGCGGTAGGTGTCGACGCCGACGAACGTCGCCTGGGGATTGACCTCCTTGGTCGCCTTGAAGGCGATGGCCATCAGCTTGGCGTAGAGATCGGGGGTGCCGCCGTTGCCGACCCACCAGTCACCCCAGGGCTCGTTCCACATCTCCCATGCGTCGATGCGCCCCTTGTAGTGACCGACCACCGTGCGCACGTAGTTCTCCCAGGCCGCCGGCGCTTCGGGCAGGTCGGGCAGGTGCCAGATCCCCCAGTAGCCACCCTCGCGCGACTTGGACGACACCCAGCGCGGCGCGCCGTCGAGCATGCCGAGCACGGCCATGCCCGCGTCGTGCGCGGCATCGACGTGCTTGTCGTAGAAGCGCCAGACGCCGGGGGCGGTCTCGGTCACCGGCCACTTGGTGATCATGCTGGTGTCGTGCACCCGCGCCCAGCGCATGCCGCAGGCGCGCGCCATGGCGACGTAATCGGGCGTGATCGGGATGTGCAGACCGAAGAACGACTTGGCGGGCTCGATCTCGCAAGGCTTGGGCAGGCGCGCCCAGACCAGTTCGATCGGCGATGACAATGCCTTGCCGTCGGCGGCTTCGAGCGTGCCGGTGAGCTTGAACACGCCGCGCGGACGATCGTTCATCGGCGGCAGCGCCAGCGACGTCGCGGGCATCGCCAGTGCGGCGAGGTCCTTGGCGTTGCCGTAGACATCGCTGACCTTGAGCCGCAGCTTGGCGCCCGCGGGCGGGGCGGGAACGACAGTGAGGTCGATGGTCGCGGCTTCGCCGTCATGGACGATCGAACCCGGCTTGGCCAGGCGCCACGAGATCTCGTGCGCGGTCTTGGGCGCGTAGGCCTGCGACGGCTCCGCGGCCTCTTCGAGCTGCACCGCGTCGATCCACAGGCTCAGCGCGTCGCGCACGTGCGGGCCTTCGCCCTGCGCCCGGGCGCGGATGTCGAGGCGCGTCCAGCGCATGAACGGCACGGTGCCCGTGAGCACCACGCGCTGCCACTCGGTGCCAACCGTGGCATCCGTCGCCAGCGGGGTGCCCTGCAGTTCGACGCGCACCCGGGTGCCGGGCTTGCTCGCCTTCAGCCACAGGCTCGTGGCGTGCGCACGATTGAAGGTCGGCCGCACCAGGTGGCTGCGCACTTCGACGTCCATGCCGTTGGGCAGGTCGATGCGGTAGGAGCAGCGGCCATCGACCTTGGTGGTCTCGTCGATGACCGGACGCGGGTCGAGGAACTCGGTCGAATGGTCGCCGCCGGTGCGCGTGCTCCAGCCGAAGGGCATGCCGGCCTCGAACGAGCCGCCCGAGATCTGGTTGCCGCGCTGGGGCGGCGCATCGACGCTGACGTCGCTGAGGTCGCTGAGCCGCGCGTCGTCGAGGAAGACCTCGCCGGGACCCTGCAGTTTGACCATCACGATGCCCTTGACGTTGACGGGCACCACGCCTTCGACCGAATATTCGCGCCATTCGGGACCGACCATCACGGTCGCGCCGGCGTACTGCTCATAGGGAGCACCGTGCTGACGCAGCGCCAGGCTCACCGAGGTGCCCTGGCGGCCGCGCATCCACACCGTGAAGTTGTAGGCCTTGCCGCCGGTGAAGCCGACCTGCTGGATGTACTGGATGGCGCCGCTGCCCACCCGGTTGACGGTGATGCGCTGGCACGACGTGCCCCGGTGTGGCTGGGCGGTGTCCTCGGCGTAGACGACTTGGACGTCGGCCCAGGAGGAGTTGTCGCTCCAACCGGTGGCGACCTGCCCGCTGATCTTGGCGTTCTCGTTGGTCGAGTCCGCGGCGGTGGCGTCCTTGACCCAGCCGTCCTCGAAGCCGGCGTTGGCCAGGCCCGGATCCTGGCTTTCGGCACCGACCAGGCGGGTGGCCAGGCCGAGCACCAGCACGCTCATCGCCAAGGCCCGGGGCAAGGACCGGAACGACCGGCTGGAGGACTGTAGGTTCATGCGAATCTCCGGTGATATATCGTATAACGGGCGAGATCGAATGGTGACACGGGAATCCCGTGTCCGGGACATCATGCCGCCAACCCGGAGCACGTGCGAGCCCCCGCCTGGGAGCCGCCGTGACTGCCTATTTGAATTCGAGGGGAGCGCTCAGCAGGGAACGATACGTCCCCTCACCGGGGTAGACGTTCTCGCCGACCTTGACCCCCTGCCAGGGCGCGCGCTCGAACGCCTGGTAGTCCCAGCGCGCCGCCGGCGTCGTCTGGCAGACCTCGTTCGCCTGTCGCCACACGTTGCGCACGTTGGCGGCCCAATCCGAACCCAATGCGTAGCTGGCACGGATTTCGGGACCGGCGGAAGCGACGCTCGCATAAACCGCGCGGCTGTACTGATAGCGCACCAATGCGTCGGCGACTCCTTGCGGAGTGACCGGCTGAAAGAGTCCATACGCGACGACCAGGGGATTGCCCCACGCATCGTTCCACGCGACATCGGACGAGCGGTCGTTGCGGTAGAGCGCCTGCGCTTCGTCCACCGGGGTCGCTGGATCGTCGATCAGGATGCCGCAGCCGGCGAGCAATGCCTCGGTCTTGATCGGCTCGAGTTCCTGCAGCACCGCCGTGCTGACAAAGCGGTACAGCCCGGTCGCGGGATCCTGCACCGCCAGCGAGTCGGGGTCGGCGCTGGTACCGGTACCGGTCGACGCATTGATGGTGCCGATGCGGTCTTCCTGGTTCCACGGGAAGGCGAAGTTGTGCTTCTGGGTGGCGTCGGCCCAGCTGCCCGCGATCGGGATCGGCAGCAGGCGATTGGCGACCACCGCGTTGGTCTCATCGGCCTTGAAGGTGAGGACGCCCCCGACCCCGCAGCGCGCCTGCAGGCCGTACGCCGCGCTGCCCTGCTGCTGGCCGACCCGGGTGAGCTGGGCCTGGATGCCCTCCATGCGTTGGATGGTGCGCAGCACGCCGGCCCGGAAGCGCACGGTATTGGCCGCGACCATCAGCAGACCGACTAGAACGGCGATGATGGTGACGACGATCAGGATCTCGATGATCGTGAAGGCCTGGTGCGCGCGCCCGGTCATTGGGCGACCTCCTGGCGGATGTTGTCGCGCTCGCCGTCCTTGTCGTCGCCGCCAGCGGCGGTCGCGTTGGCGGCCGTATCCAGCACCCGGTTCTGCCCGGGGTTCCAGCGCAGCACGCCGTCGTACCCGGCGGAGAGCAGCCGCACGGCGCCGCTGCTGGAATAGCTGAACAGGATCTCGCGGTTCCAGGCATCGTAGATGCCCAGGCCGCGCAGCTTATAGAGCTTCCAATCCGGCTGCCCGGCGTCCGGGCCGCTGTTCATGAGACCCTCCTGGATGCGACCGGCCTCCCAGAACGACTTGCCATCGGCGGGATCGCCGCCATCCGGCGACCAGACGCGTCCCCCGTTGTCGGTCGAGGCGATCGTCGTGGGCGGGTACAGGCGCTTGGTGGCGTCGTCATCGGGCGGCGTGTAGACCGCCTTGAGTCCGGACAACTCCGAGATCACGCTGCTGCCGCCGAAGAGGTAGTCGAGCGCCCGCTTGTTGTCGAGGGCCACGCCCGCGGGCTTGACCAGGCACAGCGCATCGCTGTAGCGGGCGTTGGTGCCGTCGTACGGCGCCGGCAGCAGCAGCTCGGGCGGCTTCGGCGGCGAGAGCCGACGGTAGCGCGTCACCGCGCCCATCTCGGCGCCGATGATGCCGAGCAGTTCGCGGCGCGCGCCGAAGAGCATCGGCACCCGGGTGTCGGCGAAGGTGTCATCGGGCATCAGCACGCGGTTGCGGTCGCTGCCCTGGACGAACCATTCGGGAGCCCCGACCAGTCCTTCGCCGCTGGCGTCGAGCGCGGCGACCCAGCTGCCGCCGCTGCCGTCGGCCGCGCGCCCGCGTTGCCCGGCGAACAGCAGCCGTCCCGGGCGGGAACCGGCCAGGGGATGCTCGACCGAACTGACCGTGCTGCCCTTGCTGGCCGCGCCGAGTTCGATGCCTTGGCGCAGGATCGCCAGGATGGTCTCGGTCTTGCGCTTCTTCGAGCCGATGCCGAGCTGGGTCGCGCCAACCAGGACCAGTGCCGACAGCGTCGCCATGATCGCGATGACGACCAGCAGTTCGATCAGCGTGAAGCCGCCATCGTGCCTGCGGCCGGCGGAGGTGTTACAGATCCTGGACATTGACCAGTCCGACACTGTAGACGTCGATGGCTGAACGCATCCGGCCATCCATGGTCTGCAGGACCAAGCCGAGGATAGACACATTGGGCGCGGTCGGCGAAGCCACCAGGATCGGCAAGGCGCTGCGTTGCTGGTACATCCACGAGGACCTGGCCGAACCGTCTACCAACGGGGCCGCGCCGTCGTAGACGATCACGTTCGGGCTGATGGTGAGCTTCGACACCGGAGTGGCGCCCTCCATCATCACCGAGCCGTTGCGGGTCAGCGCGACGTAGCGCGGGGTGGTCTGGTTGGAGATGACGACGCCGTACCAATCGCTGCCGTAGGCGCTGCGCTTGGCCAGCCGCCGCGCCTGCGACGACACTTCGACGATCGCGTTGGAGGCGTCGTGGATGCGCGCCCGGCGCATCGCGGTGAGCAGCATCGGCATGCTCATGCTGGCGAGCGTAGCCATGACGCTGAGCACGACCAGGATTTCGATGCCGCTGAACCCGCGGCGATGGGCGGATCGGTCAATCATCGGAGTTCCTCCAGCTGCACAGGTCGTCGGGGGTGCCGGTGGTCTTGTCGCGGCCGATGGACCACACGCCGAAACCGCTGGGCGCGTAGGTCCGTGCATTCCACTCGATGCGCAGGGGCTGGCGCCAGGCGTCGATCACCTGGCCCTGGGCGTTGACGCTCTTCGACGAGATCGGCGCGTTGGTCATGCGCAGGAATCCGCCGTATCCGGAATCGAGCAGGGTGCTCCAGAACGGGCCGTCGTTGGTGGCCCCGGCGCTGGTGGCGGGGAAGCCGTCGATGAGATCGTCGCCTTCGAACTGGCCGGTCCCGTCGGCCGCCGGCGACGCGCCCTGGTTGAGATCCCACAGCGGCACGCTCACCGACTTGCGCGCGGTGGCGCGGGCCGAGCCGGAACCGTAGCCGTCGTTGTCGGGATCGTCGCCGTCGTGATCCCATTCGATCGTCCACTGGCGGACCGGGTACATCGAGATCGCCGCGGCGACGCCCTGGACCAGCGAACGGGTCGACTGGACGTTGGCGCGCTGGCGCACCGCGGACATGATCGGGAAACCGAGCCCGGCCAGGGCCATGATCACGCCGAGCACGACGATTATTTCGATAAGAGTGAAGCCGGGACGCGTGCGATTCGCAGAGACGGTGTTCACCATTTGCCTACCTCGGGAGATGGAGGAGTCGGAGGCCCGGGCAGGCGCTGAACCCAGCGGATGGTGCCGGCGAGGTTTTTGGCGTGCAGGGTGGAGCGCATGTCGTGGCGACTGGAGTTGTCCGTCGCCTTGATGTAGGCGTCGGTGGCGTTGAGCGGCCATTGCGCATTGGTTTCGCGGACCGGGTTGGCCCAGACGAGCTCGTGGTCGGTGAGGTGGAAGTCCGAGGACATCACCGCGGCGCTCCACTCGATGCGGTACCACAGCCGGGTCTCGGCCGAGAGCGCGTCCTCGAAGGCGGTCTGGTCGCTGTAGAAGCGCGCCTGCGCGCCGGCTCCAACCACCTCGTTCCAGTCGCGGAAGCCCTGGGTGGCGCCCGCGCCGCAGGTGACCACGAAGCTGGCGGCATTGTCGGCCCCCTCCTCGCGGAAGATGCGGAACCAGGACAGGTTGGTCGACGATGGCCGCGGGCGGATGTCACCGCGGGAATACTGTTCCCAACGCGTAGTGCTCGAACCGGCAGGGATGACGGTCGGATTGACGTTCACCGCATCGCTGAGGTTGGTCCAGTTGGACCAGCCGTTGTCGACCGCCGGGCGCGGATCCGGATAGCGCAGGTAGGGCAGGCCGAAATCAGCGCTGGTTGAGTCGGTGCTGATCGGGTTGTACCGCGTGGTCGGGCTGATCGCGTAGGGCGGACGCTCGAGCACGTGCATCGGACAGCGGACGACGCTGCCCTGCGCCGGCCAGGCCGGGCGGTCGGCGCTGCCGTTGCCGTCGCTGTCCTCGACCAGGGCAGTGCTGTAGCATAGGCCGGAGGCGCCGGTGCCGTCCCGCCACTTCGGTCCGATCGAGCCATCGACCACATCGAGCCAGCCATAGGCCTCCTGATGCGTCGTCGTCGCGGGATTGTCGTCGTAGCCGAGGCGGGACGCCTCCTGCACGTAATTGCAGGCCGCCAGCAGCATGATGCGCGCCTGCGATTCGCGCATCGCCTCGGTGACTTCCTCGGCGTCCATGCGCATGCGCATGATGAAGGCGACGGCGAGGCTGGTGAGCAGGCCGGTGATGCCCGCGACCAGGATCAGGATCGCGCCGTCGCGGGCGGTTGGACGTCGGTAGGTGTCCATGTCAGTTGTCCAAGGTCGCGTCGTTGCTGGCATGCCCGGCGCCATGCCACCGAGCCCATCCGCCGCCGGCCGCTGATCTGCGCTGCTGACGGGCGCCGCGCAGGGTGGTGCCGAAGCCGCTGAACGACAACTCCTGCACCGCGCCGGTCAGCGGATTGGTCCAACGGATGCGGCAGAGGTTGACGAAGCGCGCGTCCTTGAGCACCCGGGCCACCGCGACCTGGGCATCGGGCCAGGTCTCGGGCTTCTCGCCCGGATCGTTGACCAGGCCTGCATCGGGGCCATCGAGCAGGCCGATCGGCACCGAGGTGCGCTCCATGAGCAGGGGCAGATCGGTGCTGGTGGCCCCGCCGTAGTCGGCTTCCCATTCACGGCGGCTGTCATGGAGCAGGTTCCCGCTGCCGAAGTTCGGGTTGGGCACCATGAAGGCGGTTCGGTAGGAGACGCGGTAGCGACCGCGCACGCACATCTGGTAGCCGTCGTAGTTGCAGAAGCCCCAGGGATCGAGGTCGGGGCCGAGGGCCGCGGGAAAAGGCGGGTAGTGCTCGGCGTCCGGGTTCAGCCAGATCGACAGGATCGAGGTGGGGTTGGTGTCCGGGGTCTTCGGCGACGTGCTCCACGCGACGTAATCGCCATAGGCGCCGTAGATCGCGTTGGACGGCATGTAGGCCATCATGCCGTAGGTGCCAATCTGGTCCCACAGGCCGTGCAATTGGGTGGCGTACCACAGGTGGGCGACGTTCATGCCGCTGTAGCCAGAGCTGTTCCAGAAGTTGTTGAGCGAAGCCCCGGCGGTGCGGTTCGAGTACATGCCGTACTGACCCGAGCGGCAGTCGCTCTTCACGGTGTCGGTCATGTTCACCCGACACCACGAGCGCGGGTGATGGGGAGCGAAGTTGAGGCTGTTGCGCCGCTCCCAGCCGGTGTCCGCTTCGGTTCCCCCGGATCCACCGGCGTAGGTCCACGCGGTGAAAGGCTGGAACGGCAATTCGGGCGCGCGCAATTGCTGGCGGGTGGCGTCATCGGGGTCATCGTACATGCGCCAGAAGTCGAGCTCCTCATGGGCGGCATGGTAGCCGGCGCGCAGCAAGGTGTTCTCGATGGACAGGCGATTGACCGCGGTGACCGATTGCGATGCGGCGCGGAAGCCGGCGAACGCCATGTAGACGATCGCCAGCCCCAGGGCGATGGCGATCATCATCTCGATGAGCGTGAAGGCATGCTGGGAGCGGGTCATCGTGCGCCTCACTGGACCAACGACGGGACGCGGGGATCGTAGAAGTTGAAGCGACCGACCAGCACCGCGCGCATGCGCACCGAGCGCGGCACCGGACCGCGATCGAGCTTCTTGTTGAAGTTGCGGTCGGCGCCCCAAGCGCCCGAGAACACCTGCTTGGCCGCGGTGCTCGCCCCTTGGTCGGGCGCCGCGCTGCTGTTGAGCATCATCTGACCGCTGACATCCGCCCCGGTGGCCATCGCGCTGACGTCGCTGGTGAACAGCATGGCCTTCTCCGGGTTGCGGAACACGTAGAGGTGACCGTCGATGAACTGGAGGTCGCTCATGCGCGCGGCGAAGCTGCGCCCGGCTTTGGGAGCGGACATCGGGTACTTGCTGGCGTCGACCTGCGCGCTCGGCGCGAGTTCGGCGTCCTCATAGGACATCCAGTCGACCGCCCAGCAGATGATCTGCCGGCAGCGCTCCTCGGCGGCGAATGGCGCGGTGAGCGTGAAGTGGGAGGTGTCGCCCCAGGTCGTCGCGTCGTTGGGGATCAACCGGCTGGGGAAGCTGTAGCTCTGCAGTTGATTGGTCGCCTGGAGGACCGGCTGGGCCGGGATCGGCTCCCATTGCGCCGCGGCGGGACCACCGGTCTCGGTGACGTCGAAGATCCTCCCCGATTTCGGCGGGCTGAAGAGGTCGTACTCGATCAGCGGGAAGTCGTTCATCAGGGTGCGCTGCGCCGGGCGCGGCACGTTCCAATCGTAAGGATTCTCGGCCGCGTACTTCATGACGAGGTTGAAGGCGCGGTCGTGGTAGTAGCGGAGGTGATCGGCCCTCATGACGAAGGACGCGGGGCCGGCGACGCCATCCAGGACCGCGGATGGGATGGTGATCCCGGTGCTGTTGAGGGTGCCGTACGGGATCCAGCGGGTCAGCGTCGATGCCGCGTGGCTGAGGAAACGCATGGCCTGCACCTGCTTCCAGCGATCGGCCATCGCCGTTCCACCCTCGAAGTCCCCTGCCGTGGTGGGGAAGGCCGGGTTCCAGAACGTCGTGTTGCCCGGCAGCTTCTGTTCGCAGTACCACAACGCCGCCTGCACGTAGCGGATCGCGTTGCTCGGGTCGGTGGATGAGTCGTTGGGGCCGGTAGTGCTCGCCGAGCCGTCGGGGTGCAGGCCACCGGGGAAGGTCTCGACCCAACCGTCGTCCGGCTCGCGCCCGTAGGAGTAAGGCAGGAAACCGCAGGGATTCAGGCTGGCGTCCTTGGAGAAGAACACCTTGGCGATATCGGGGTCGGACGTGGCTTCCCAGCAATAGCCGTGGTAGCCCGGCGCGGCGATTCCGGCGGTGCCAGCGGCCTTCGGCCAGTGGTAACGGATCGGCAGACCCGCGACCGGCGATCCCGCGCCGATGGTGTTGACCTCGACGCTGCCCGCGGGCAGGTAATCCAGCGAGTGCAGCCCGTGCATCGGCGGCGACGGCCACGGCACGTTGTACGGCCAGTTCTTCTGCGGGGTGATGTAGACCGAGTTGTTCTGGGCGTAGCCGCTGACCGCGAAGATCAGGCGCTGGGTCTCGTTGGGCGGTGCCGCGGCGAGGTGCGTCTCCTCGAAGCTGGTGGTCGCCATCGGCGATGAATAGTAGAGTTGCCCGCCCTCGGCGAGGATGCGCTGGATCTCGTCGTCGTCGGAATCGATGCGCGTCGCGATGTCGGTCGGCACCGGCATCAGGCCGAACTGGTGGGTCGACAGCCGGTGCTCGAGATCCCAGGCGTTGCTGCGGTAGCCGACCGGGAGGTCCCAGGCGTTGAAGGACTCGGAGTCGATCGCGGGCTGGCCGTTCTGGACCGCGTTGAAGACCTCGATCATCTCCTCGGCCTTGATCGAGGCGTAGAGCCGGAAGCGCGCGAGCTGCTGGGCCTTGATGCCGACCGGGAAGATCAGCAGGACGCTGAGCACGGCGGTGGCGACGATGCCGAGCGACAGCGCCACTTCGAAGAGCGTGAAGGCGCGACGGGCGCCGCGGTGATGGGGTGAATTCGCGAGGAGTCCGTTCATGCGTACACTTCCCGGGCCGGAGCGCAGGTTTCGCCGACGATCATCTTGAAGGGGATGGCGCGCGGTTGGTGACGCGCTTCCGGATCGCGCAGCTTGTCCACCAGCATCGCGGTCGCGGTGCGCCCCACCTCGTAGTCCGGCACCAGCAACTGCGACAGCTCGGGGCCGAGATTGTTCTGACGACGCACCTCGAAGGTGAACAGCGAGAGGTCGGCGGGCACCGCGAGTCCGAGCCGCATCGCCGCATGCCAGAAGGGATAGGCGACCCATGCGCTATTGCAGACGATCGCGGTCGGCCGATCCGGACGGGCGAGTTGCGCGAGGCTGTAGCCGACGCGGCCGTCCTCTGGCACCTGCTTGTCGCCGGCGATCAGCGCCGGCTCGAGCTGCGCCTCGCGCATCGCTTCGCGATAACCGGCGTAGCGATCGCTGGCCGAGTAATGCTCCTCGGGGTCGCTGAGGTTGTACGCGTAGTCGGCGTAGGCGATGCGCCGATGACCGAGCGCGATCAGGTGACGCGTGGCGCGCACGCCGGCGCCATGGTCATCGGGCAGCACGCAGTCGCAGTCGTGCCGGCTGTTGATCCAGATCGCCGGAATCTTGAAGCGAGCGAGGACGTCGCTCAGCCTCGCCGGGATGCGCGTATCGTACTTGATGAGCAGCCCGTCGGCCATCCACTGGCGCAGGATCTTGTTGAGCTCGACATCGCTGGTCAGGGTCGCATCGTCGAGCGTGAGCAGGGCGAGGTGCAGGTCATGACTCTCGAGTTCGCTGGTTATGCCGAACAGCACCTGGTCGCTGACCGTGTTGAGCGTGGGAGCGGTGCCCCTGACCAGCGCGACGCAGCCGGTTCGCCCCTGTCGCATGCTGCGCGCCGAACTGCTCGGACGATAGCCGAGCTGGTCAGCCGCGGCCACGACCCGGTCGCGCAATTCGACGCTGAATTCATGGGCGCGCGCTCCGAGGATCGCGCTCACCGCCTGGAAGGAGCAGCCGCTGGCCCGAGCAACGTCTTTGAGGGTGGCTCGCATATCTAGAACGTTCTAAATCCGGCAGAACGATCCAGTCTGATTTCCCAACACCCTGCTGATTTCCATAAGCCGAGCCGCAGGAGCAGCTTGCCGAGCAGGACCTGGCCTGCCCAGCGACGAAGCCCCTGCTCAAATGGTTATCAAAGGGCACACGATGTGCTGGAATCAGTAGGCATTCATCCACACCAAGGCAGCCCTAGCTGCACCCAGGCACTCACGGCCCCGCGGATGCGCCTATGGAGCCATTGTGTAGCCCAGGATGGGGGATGTGGCGCAGTCAGGTCCCGGTCCCACCGGTCCAGCCTGGTCAGGACATGGCTAGCGCAGGACTAACGGTTATACGAAGAACTCCATGCCTTTGCGCCAACGTGACCAAGCAGCCGTGCCGATCACCATGGCTGATGTCGCCAAGCGCTGCGGCCTGTCGCAGCCCGCGGTCAGCCAGGCGCTCAGTGGGAAGGGCCGGCTGAATGCCGAAACCCGCGCGCGCGTGGTCTCGATCGCCCGCGATCTCGGCTACCTGCCCAACGTCTCGGCGCGCGCCACGCGCAGCGGTCACCTCGGCTGCGTCGGCCTGCTGCAGAGCACGGCGGGCTGGCGAAGCTTGCTGCCCTCGCCATTGCTCGATGGCATCCACGATGCGCTCGCCGAGCGCGATATGCACCTGGTGGTCGCCAAGCTCGCCGACGAGGACCTCGCTCGCGCTGCGTTTGTCCCGCGCATCCTGCGCGAACGTCTCGCCGACGGGTTGATCGTCAATTTCAACGCGGCCATCCCCGCTGGCATCCGCCGGTTGATCCGCGAGCACGGCGTGCCGGCGGCGTGGCTGAACGTGCGCCAGGAGTACGATTGCGTGCATCCCGATGACCTCGGGGCGACGGCCATCGCCGTGCGCCGGCTGGTCGAACTGGGCCACCGCCGCATCGCCTTCGCCGATTACTCGCATGCGTCCGAACCGGGGGATGCCCACTACAGCGTGGTCGACCGTCGCGCGGGATACCAGCAGGCGATGATCGCAGCTGGGCTGACACCGCGCCTCCTGGTCGAGCGCAACCCGGTGCGCGAGGATCAACGCATCGCCTTCACCCGCGCCTGGCTTGGCGCCGCCGACCGACCGACCGCGGTAGTGACCTACGGCAACACCATCGCCCTGCCGATCCTGATCGCCGCCGCGAGCGCCGGACTGAGCGTACCGCGCGATCTCTCGGTGATCTCGTTCTCCGACCTCGACGCCCGTCATCTCGGACTCGAACTCGACGTGATGGTGGTGCCCTGCCAGGCGATGGGACGCGCAGCGGTCGATATGCTGTTCGCCCGGGCGCGACCGCGCCGCGGCCACCCCGCGCAGGCCATCGCCTGCGCCTACGTCCCGGGCGGATCGACGGCGCCGCCGGCGTAGCCTTCAGCGGCTGGCCGACGGAGGCGGTCGCGATCATCC
>JACDEC010000010.1 GCA_013816645.1 Planctomycetota bacterium | reverse complement strand
CGCCGCGCGTGCGCGCGGCGTGATCGATGCAACCGGACGAGCGCAGCCCCACCGGGGCCGGCGGCTCACTTCTTCTTGGCGGGCGCAGCCTTGTCGGCAGCGGCCTTGTCGCCAGCGGCGGCGGCGGGCGCGGCGGCGCCGGCCTTCTTGTCGCCTTCGGCGGCAGGGGTCGAAGCGGCGGCGTTGGCGGCCTCGGTCGCGGCCTCTTCTTCGCCCTTCTTCATGCCGCGCGGGATGACCACGCTGAGCAGGGTCGACTTGGGCGGGGTGACCAGAGTCACGCCCTTGGGCAGCTTGACCGCCTCGACCAGCACCGAGGTGCTGAGCTCGACCGCGTCGAGGTTGATCTCGAACTGGTCGGGGATGGCGTGCGCCGGGCAGCTCACCTTGATGCGGCGCAGGCGCTGCTCGACGATGCCGCCAGCCTTGACGCCGGGGCAGTTGCGCGCGTCGGGGATGACCGCGACGTCGACCTTGATCGTCGACTTCTCATCGACTTCGACGAGATCGATATGCGTGATGTGATCCTTCAGGGTGTGGCGGACGATCTCGCCGCGCAGCACCGTGATGGTCTTGCCGTCAATGGTCAGGCGGCAGAGGTGCACGACCTTGCTGGCGAGTTCGGCGGCGGTCTTGACGTCGACCACGGCGAGCTGGCTGGCCTGGCCGCGGCGGCTGATGGTGACCGGGACCTTGCCCGCGGCGCGCAGCTTGTTGGCGGCGATGGTGCCGGTTTCGGTGCGGGTCGAACCCGGGAAGGTGAGGGTGGCGCTCATTGGAGACTCCTAGTGCGAACTATCGGCGAGCAGTCAGGTGAACAGCGAACTGACCGACTGGTTGGTGTGGATGTTGGCGATCGCCTTGCCGAGCAGACCGGACACGGACATCACCGTGATCGGCAGCTCGGCGTAGCGGCGCTTGAGAGGGATGGTGTCGGTGATGGCCAGAGCGTCGAGCTTGGCGGCGCTGAGCCGATCGAAGGCCTCGCCGCAGAACACCGCGTGGGTCACCACCGGGAACACGCGCTTGGCGCCGTGTTCGCGCGCCACCTTGATGGCGTTGGTGATGCTGCCCGCAGTGGTGATCATGTCGTCGCAGAGCACGACGTCGCGGCCGCGGATCTCGCCGATGACGTTGGCGACCTCGGTGGCGCTGTCGCCGACCCGGCGCTTGTCGATGATCGCCAGCGGCGCGCCCAGGGCGCGCGCGATCTTGTCGTTGAGCTTGATCGAGCCGGTGTCCGGGCTGACCACCACCGGATCCTCCAGGCCGATCGACTTGAGGTACTCGAGGTGCACCGGCCGCGCCGTGAGGTGATCGACCGGCACGTCGAAGAAGCCCTGGATCTGCTGGGCGTGCAGGTCGACGGTGAGCAGGCGCTGGATGCCCGAAGTCACCATCAGGTTGGCGACCAGCTTGGCGGTGATCGGCACCCGCCCCTGGTCCTTGCGATCCTGGCGGGCGTAGCCGAAGTACGGGACGACCGCGGTGATCCGGCTGGCCGAGGCGCGACGCAGGGCGTCGGCGATGACCAGCAGCTCCATCAGGAAGTCGTTGGACGTCGTCGACTGCACGACGAAGACGTCGGCGCCGCGCACGTCCTCGTGGATCTGGACCTTGACCTCGCCGTCCGGGAAGCGCGCGCAGGTCATCTCGCCGAGCGCGACGCCGGTGCCGTCCGCGATCGCCTGGGCGAGCGGCCGGTTGCCATTGCCGGAGAAGATGCGGAGCTGGTTGGACATTGTCGGAGGGAAGTCGGAGGGAATGCGGGTAGGGAGCCGCGGACCCGGGGGGCCGCGAAAGGGTTTGGTACTCTAGTCCCCACCCCCTCCAGGCAAGACCGAACCGCCCAGCGCAGGGCCAGGCCCGGCCGCGTCGCAACCCTGTTCAAAGGCCGCACTACCAGGGACCTGTGAAGGCCGGCCCGGGTACAATCCAGGCTGGTCCGAGCCCGTCCCGACCACTCCGTCGGCACCACGCCACCACGCGGGCGCCGGACCCACGCTCCCTCGCCTCACGGCGGGGGAGCGCTGTTTTCGGAGAGCCCGGGCAGCCACGACCGCCTTTGCGCCGGGGGCGACGGGCGTTACGACCGATGCGCCTCCGATCGGGGCCCATAGCTCAACGGTTAGAGCAGGCGACTCATAATCGCTCGGTTCTGGGTTCGAATCCCGGTGGGCCCACAATAGTTATGACGACAAAGATGATCAGCGTAACAACTATGTAACAACTATGGGAACGAAATGGGGTAGGCGAGCCTTCCCGATCCCTCCGCTCACAGTCGCGGTGTTTTGCCTATACCCAATGGGCGGCTATTACGCCCCGACCACGGCCGAACCCCTCGGCCGGCGATGCGGCCGCCGATGGGACAGGCGCGATTAGCCCAGTTGGTAGAGCGATTCTAATCTGCGGGTCCTTGGTTCGAGCCCAAGATCGCGCACCATATAAACCCCTGAGGCCATTGGGCTTCAGGGGTTTTCTATTTGAGCCTACTTTAGACCGGAAACCTCCGGCCCGCCTCGGGCCCGCCTTGAAAATGAGCCTCACGCCGACGCGTTTTGCGGCCAACGAACTCGGACCAGCACACATCCCACGGATCGCACTCGGGTCGCTCACTCGGTGGGCCAAGCGCCACCGGCGTACGCTCCACACGACGAGCAAAGACCGCTTCGCAACCCTGCCCTATCAGGCACGATCGTCCCGCGGCACCACCCACCTAGCATGACGAATCCCATCTCCACTCCTGGCCCGACAAGCGTTCACGTCATGCGTGGAAGAGCCGCGATGCGCGTGGGGCACCTCGCATGAAGTTGAACGAGCTGCAGCCAGGACAGTCGCTCACGGGGCTGGAGCCTGCGATTGTTGTGACCCTCGCCGCGGTCGTCCCGTTCGGCAACGAAGCTGTCCAGGTCATCTACAGGCGGCCCGACGGCGCACTGACCGAACGGCTGCTCAATTCGGCCGATGCCGATGGCCTTGCTGTGGCCACCGCCGAGCGGCCCTGGGCCTTCGACGGTGATGGCGCAGGCTTCCAGTTGGCCTGCGAAGCCAAACGCATCGACCTGGCCTTCCTCTTCGACCCGATGATGGCCGTCCACGCCTCGAACGTCGAGCCGCTGCCCCATCAGATCACCGCGGTCTACGAATCGCTCCTGCCACGCCAGCCGCTGCGTTTCGTGCTCGCCGACGACCCGGGCGCCGGCAAGACGATCATGGCCGGGCTGTACATCAGCGAGCTAATCATGCGCGGGGATGCGCAACGCATCGCCGTCATCGCGCCCGGCAGCCTGGTCGAACAGTGGCGTGACGAGTTGTACGAGAAGTTCGGCCTCGAGTTCCGCGTCTTCTCGCCCGGGCTCGAACTGGCCTCCCCCACGTCCAATCCCTTCGAGCAGTTCAACCACGTCATCATCCGCCTCGATCAGCTGTCACGCAACGACGAGCTACGCGAGCGCATGTGCGCACTGAATTGGGATCTCGCCATCTTCGACGAGGCACACAAGCTGTCGGCGCACTACTCGGGCAGCAAGGTGGATCGTACCGCCCGGTTCATCATGGCAGAACAGGTTGGCGCCAAGGCCAGGCACCTGCTGCTGATGACCGCGACCCCGCACAACGGCAAGGAGGAAGAGTTCCAGCTCTTCCTGTCCCTGCTCGATTCCGACCGCTTCTACGGGAAGTTCCGCGAACGCGATGGGGCCCAGAAGGTCGACGTGTCCGACCTCATGCGCCGCATGGTCAAAGAGGAGATGCTGCGCTTCGACGGCACGCCGCTGTTCCAGGAGCGCAAGGCCTACACCGTCAATTACACGCTCTCCGACCTGGAAGCCGCGCTTTATACCGCGGTGACCGAGTACGTGAAGACTGAGATGGGCAAGGCAGACCAGTTGGAAGGCCGCCAGAAGCGCTCCGTCGGCTTCGCCCTCACCGCCCTGCAACGCCGCCTGGCGTCCAGCCCCGAGGCCATATACAAGTCACTCGATCGTCGGCGCGACAAGCTCGGCAACCGCGTGCGCGCCGAGCGCCTCAAGACCCGCGGCCGCGTCATCTCGGAGACCTTGGCGCCGGATGTGCCCGAGGACGAGGACGACCTCACCGCGGACGAGCAGGAGACGCTCGAAGAACAGGTCGTCGACGAGTCGACCGCCGCGCGTACCATCGCCGACCTCGAAGCCGAGATCGAGATCCTCACCCACCTGGTGCGCAAGGCCAAGGACGTGGTGGCGTCCGGCCAGGACCGCAAGTGGGAGGAGCTGTCCAGGATCCTGCAGAACGATCCGGTGATGCGCGCCGTGGGCGCCCACCAGCGCAAGCTGATCATCTTCACCGAGCACCGCGACACCTTGAACTACCTGCGCGATCGGATCTCCGGGGTGCTCGGGTCGACCGAGGCCGTGGTGACCATTCATGGCGGCACCCACCGCGACGAACGGCGCAAGATCCAGGCCCTCTTCCGCTCCGATCCGACCATCCGCGTGCTGATCGCCACCGATGCCGCCGGCGAAGGCGTGAATCTGCAGAACGCCAGCTTGATGGTGAATTACGACCTGCCCTGGAATCCGAATCGTCTCGAACAGCGATTCGGCCGCATCCATCGCATCGGCCAGACCGAGGTCTGCCACCTCTGGAACCTGGTCGCCAACGAGACCTTCGAAGGCCAGGTCTACCACCGCCTGCTCATGAAGCTGGAAGTCGAGAGCATCGCCCTCAAGGGCCGGGTGTTCGACATTCTCGGCGAAGTCTTCGAGCAGACCTCGCTCAAGGACCTGCTGCTCGAGGCGATCCGCTACGGCGACCGTCCCGAAGTCCGGGCCCGCCTGACCACCAAGATCGACCAGGCGCTCGACCACGACCACCTCAAGAGCCTGCTCAACCGCAATGCGCTAGCGGTCGAAACGATGACGCCGGAACGCCTCTACGCCGTGAAGGACGAGATGGAGAAGGCCGAGGCCCGCCGCCTGCAGCCATTCTTCGTGCGGTCGTTCTTCATTACCGCCTTCGAACGGCTGGGCGGCACGATGCACCCGCGCGAACGCGGCCGCTTCGAGATCACCTTCGTTCCCGAAGCCATCCGTGAACGCGACCGTCGCATCACCGGCCGCAACCGCCGCGAGCAGGAACCGGTCCTGAAACGATACGACCGCATCTGCTTCGAACGTGAGGCGGTCCAGCCACTCGACACCCCAGGTTTGAGCCGTGCTGTGCTGATGCACCCGGGCCACCCCCTGATGCTCGCCGTTGCCGACATCATCATCGAACAGCACGCCAATCTGCTGCGCCAGGGCGCGATGCTCGTCGATGCCGCCGACCCCGGCGACCAGCCGTCATTGCTCGTGCTGCTCCACCACGAGATCGGATCCGGCGAGGGCCAGGTGATCTCGAAGCGTCTCCAGTTCGTTCGCGTGGCGCCTGACGGCACGGCCAGCTTCGCTGGCTGGGCGCCGCACCTCGATCTGGAACCATTGCCGGCAAGCGACCGCGCCCTGGTTGCAGACATCGTGCAGGCCCCCTGGCTGGGTGCAGGTATCGAACAGCGGGCGGTGGCGCTCGCCGCCGCCAACCTGGTCCCCCAGCACTACGCAGAGGTCGCCGATCGCCGCATCGCCCACATAGAGAAGACCCTGGCAGCCGTCCACGAACGGCTCACCAAGGAGATCGCCTGGTGGTCGGATCGCTGGATCAAGCTCAAGGATGACCGGGCGGCGGGCAAGGATGTGCGCCTGAACGAAGACAATGCCCGGCGCATGGTCGCCGATCTCGAAGGCCGTCTCGACGCACGCAAGCGCTCGCTGCGGGCCCAGCGCCATATCGTCAATGGCACGCCGGTGGTCCTCGGTGCCGCCCTGGTGATCCCGGCCGGCCTGCTGGCAAAGCGGCGCGGTGACGAACTGCCCGAGGCGGCCAACGCCTTTTCCACGGATCCCATTGCGCGTGCGCGCATCGAACGCTTGGCCATGGTCGCGGTCCGTCGCGTAGAGGAGGGACGAGGCTGGCGAGTGGTCGATGTGTCGCGCGATAAGTGTGGCTGGGATCTGACCAGCCACCCGCCGATCGTGCCTGGGAAGATACCCGATCCCCGGCACATCGAAGTGAAGGGCCGCGTGGCTGGTGCTGCGACCGTCACCATCACCCGCAATGAAATCATCTATGCGCTCAACCAGGGCGACAAGTTCGTCTTGGCCATCGTGCTCGTCAATGCCGACGACGGCTGCGACGGACCGTATTACATTACCCACCCGTTTGATCGCGAGCCGCCGTGGGGCGCAGCCTCGATCAACTACGACCTGACCGCACTGCTGGCAAAGGCAAGCCGCCCATGACCACCGCCATCCGCTGGCAGCAGCGATTCCAGAATTACCAGTCGTCCCTGCGGGTACTACGCCAAGCCTGCACCCAGACCGAGTATTCCGACCTCGAGCGCGCCGGTCTCATCCAGTTGTTCGAGGTGACCTTCGAGCTGGGCTGGAAAACGCTCAAGGATCTGCTGAACCATGGCGGCTACGACGTGAAGTCACCGCGCGAAGTGCTCAAGCAGGCCTTCGCCGACTCCCTGGTGGCCGACGGTGAGGGCTGGATCCTCGCGCTGGATGGCCGCAACAAGTTTGCCCACATCTACAATGAAGGTATCGCCAAGGCGGCCGTCGCCGAGATTACCGGACGATACCTGGCCATGCTGGTGGCTCTGGAAACCACCCTTGCCGCTCGGCTTCGCCCCCATGCCTGACGGCCTGGACGATCACGCCCGCGCCTTGATCCATGCGGCGCTGGCCAGCGTTCCACGGGTCCAATCCGCCGTGCTGTATGGGAGCCGGGCCCTGGGCACCTTCCGGCATGGCAGCGACATCGACTTGGCCATCGACGGCGAAGATATGACCAACGAAGACATGGCCCGACTCGCCGGCTGTCTAGATGAGTTGCCGTTGCCGTATCGCTATGACCTGACCATCCGATCCGCCATCACCAACCCGGCCTTGGCCGAGCACATCGCCCAGCATGGCGTGCGCTTCTGGGAACGTGGCATAGAAGATGAGCAGGTGGTCGGCCACCTCGACGACTACCGCTTCATCGTGTGCCGATCGATGAAAGATGAGCGCGAACGATGGGCACTGGATCTATGGTTGGCGTGCCAGGGGCGGACAGCGTCCGTTGTGCGCGGAAGCGACCCCCCGGATTTTCTGGTCGATGGGCAAGGCGTCGAAGTCACGGAAGTGCTCCAGGCCGGTAGGAAGCGCGGCGATGAAGCGAAGCGCATCTTGCAGCATGCCACCGGTCGATCAAAGGTCTCTCCGGTCAGCGACGGCCTAGACCTGTCGACGGTTCGCGATCACGGCGCGGACTGGATCGTGAACGCGGCGTTAGCGAAGACCAAGAAATACCGTTCCCGCATAGGCGTTGATCCGACGCTTTGGGCCTTGCTGATCTATGCGAATATCGCCTGGCTTGAGCACCTCGATTGGAACCGCGTCCGCCACCAAGTGAGCGTTGCCAAGGTCCCGTTTACCGCCGTTCACTGTCTTTCGGGCAATGGCGCCCGCTGCGAAATTGTCAAATGACCATTGAATATCCGATCAGGTCCCCCCGCAAACTCATCGAGGTGGCGCTGCCACTCGACGCTATCAACAAGGCTGCGGTTCGGGAAAAATCGATACGCCATGGCCATCCCAGCACGCTGCACCTGTGGTGGGCGCGGCGCCCATTGGCGGCTGCGCGGGCGGTGATCTTCGCCCAGATGGTCAACGATCCGGGCTTCCAGCAGGGCCAGGGTTTCCGCTATGGCATGAACAAGAAGGATGCCGCCAAGGAGCGCGAGCGTCTGTTCGCCATCATCACCGAACTGGTGCAGTGGGAGAACACCACCAACGTGGAGGTGCTGGAGCGCGCGCGCGCCGAGATCCGCCGCTCGTGGCGCGAGGTCTGCGAACTGAACAAGGATCACCCGCGCGCGCAGGACATCTTTGATCCCGAGAAGCTGCCCGCGTTCCACGATCCGTTCGCCGGCGGCGGCGCGCTGCCGCTGGAAGCCCAGCGCCTGGGATTGGAAGCCTACGCGTCGGACCTCAACCCCGTAGCGGTGACGATCAACAAGGCGATGATCGAGATTCCGCCCAAGTTCACTGGCCGACGCCCGGTTGGTCCGGATGCGGAGGGCACGAATCAGGGCAGAGTGGTACCCAGGACCTGGCCGGGGGCGTCGGGACTTGCCGAAGACGTGGGGCGCTATGGCGCGTGGATGCGCACCGAGGCGCAGCAGCGGATTGGACACCTGTATCCCACGGTGCGCATCACCGCCGACATGGCCAGGGTGAGGCCCGACCTCATCCCCTATGTGGGCGAAGAGCTGATTGTCATCGCCTGGCTATGGGCACGCACGGTTCGCAGCCCCAACCCGGCCTTTGCCGCAGTTGAGGTACCGCTGGCGTCGACCTTCATGCTGTCGAACAAGGCGGGGAAGGAGGCATACGTGCAACCGGTCGTTGAAGGACAGTCCTATCGCTTCACGGTGAGGATGGGGACGCCGCCCAAGGAGGCGGAGAACGGGACCAAACTCGGGCGCGGCGCCAATTTCCGCTGCCTGCTCACCGGCACGCCAATTGAGCCAGCAGCAATCAAGCGCGATGGTTTGGAAGGCCGCATGGGGCAACGGCTCATGGCAGTTGTCGCCGAAGGTCATCGTGGGCGTGTCTATCTGGATCCGCTAGATGCACACCAGTCGATCGCCAAGCAAGCAAAGCCCGATTGGCGTCCAGAAACCGAGCTTCCAAACGACCCGAGAAATTTTTGGACGATTAACTATGGTCTAACAAAGTACGGTGACCTTTTCACTCAGCGCCAACTTGTCGCCTTGACTACCTTTTCTGACTTGGTCGGAGAAGCCATTGAACGCTGCCGCCGTGATGCCATCGCCGCCGGCCTGGTGGATGATGGAATGGGACTTGATGTTGGCGGCACCGGGGCACTGGCCTATGCGCAGGCAGTCGGGGTGTACTTGGCGCTCGGAATTAGCCGATTTGCCGATCGTTGCAACTCGCTGTGCACCTGGGACAGCGGGCCGACCGGAACGAAATCATCGACCGGCGGGTCGTCGCGCACCGCTTCACTGCGTAACTTATTCGCCAGACAGGCAATCCCAATGGCCTGGGATTTTGGCGAAGGCAACCCATTCAGTGATTCAGGCGGAGGAATTAATAGTGCACTGGATTGGATAGTCCCAGCCGTTCGCGCTTTGATGGGGGGCGTCCCCGGATTCGCAATGGCTGGTGATGCCCAATCACAGAAAATTAGTGCGCTTAAGGTAGTTTCGACAGATCCGCCATATTATGATAATATTGGCTATGCCGATCTTTCGGATTTTTTTTACGTCTGGATCAGGAAGACCCTGAAGCCCCAGCTTCCCTCTCTCTATGCCACGATGGCCGTCCCGAAGGCCGAAGAGCTGGTCGCCAACCCCTACCGCCACGGCGGTAAGGACCAGGCTGAAGCCTTCTTCCTGACCGGCATGAAGCAGGCGCTGCACAACCTGGCTACGCTCGCCCATCCCGGTTTCCCGGTGACGATCTATTACGCCTTCAAACAGGCTGAAACGACGGGCGACGAAGGCACCACCAGCACCGGATGGGTCACCTTCCTGCAGGCGGTGCTGGCTGCCGGCTTTGCGCTCTCGGGGACGTGGCCCATGCGCACTGAACTCGGCAATCGCATGATCGGTTCGGGCACCAATGCCCTCGCCTCCAGCATCATCCTGGTCTGCCGCACTCGTGCTGCTGACGCCAGGGCCATCAGCCGCCGCGAGTTCCTGCGCGAACTGAATGCAGCTCTCCCCGAGGCTCTCGACGCCATGACACGTGGCGGTGAGCATTCGCCGGTTGCCCCGGTCGACCTCAGCCAAGCCATCATCGGCCCCGGCATGGCCATCTTCAGCCAGTACAGCGCGGTGCTGGAAGCCGACGGCACACCGATGTCGGTCAAGACTGCGCTCCAGCTCATCAACCGCTTCCTCGCCGAGGACGATTTCGACCACGATACCCAATTCTGTCTGCACTGGTTCGACCAGCATGGCTGGACCGCCGGAAAATTCGGCGTGGCCGACGTGCTCGCGCGCGGCAAGGGCACCAGCGTCGAAGGCGTCAAGGCAGCCGGGGTCATCGAATCCGGCCATGGCAGCGTGCGTCTGCTCAAGTGGTCAGAATATCCGGAAGACTGGGACCCCGCTACAGATCGGCGCCTACCGGTATGGGAAGCGCTGCATCACGTCATCCGGGTCTTCAAGACCTCGGGCGAGTCTGCCGCCGGCAAGATTATGGGCGCCATGATCGACAAGGCCGAGCCGACACGCCAGCTCGCCTACCGTCTCTACACGCTCTGCGAACGATCTGGCCGAGCCGACGATGCGCGCGCGTACAACGACCTGATCACCAGTTGGGCGCCCATCGAGTCGGCCGCCCAGACCAAGCGCGACGCGGATGTGCCCAAGCAGGGCAGCATCTTCGACCAGCACCACACCTGACCTGCGAGATTCCATGAAACCGTGGCGCACCATCGCTGTCCCGCACAAGGACGTGCTCGAAGGCACCTTCCAGCAATCTGAGTTCGCGGCCGATATTTCGGCCGTACGCACCGGCAAGGCAACGCGTGAATACCAGGACGCGTCCGCCTTCTTCGACCGCACCTTCATCACCGCCGGCATGCGCCTGCTCCTGATCCAGGTCGCGAACCGGCTCGCCGGCAAGGGTGGCGAGCCGGTCATCCAACTGCAGACCGCCTTCGGCGGTGGCAAGACCCACACCATGCTCGCGGTCTACCACCTGGCCACGCGCACCTGCCCCCTCGCCGACCTGGCCGGCATGCCCGGCATCGTCGAGAAGGCCAAGCTGATGGATGTGCCACAGGCGCGGGTGGCGGTGCTCGATGGCACCGACATGGGCCCCAGCCAACCCCGCACCCATGGAACGCAGACGGTGAAGACCCTGTGGGGCGAGCTGGCCTGGCAGCTCGGTGGCGCTGAGGGCTTCGCGCTGCTCAAGGATGCCGACGCGACCGGGACCTCGCCGGGCAAGGAGGTGCTGCGCACGCTGCTCGCCCGCTTCGCCCCGTGCGTAGTGCTGATCGATGAGCTGGTCGCTTACATCCGCCAGTTCGGTGAAGGCCAGACCTTCGCCGGCGGCAGCTATGACAGCAACCTGTCCTTCATCCAGTCACTCACCGAGGCGGCCAAGCTGGTCCCCAATGCCCTGGTGCTGGCGTCGCTGCCCGAATCCGAGATCGAGGCGGGCAGCACCCGGGGCGCCAGCGCCTTGCGCGCACTGGAGAAGACCTTTGGCCGCGTCCAATCGCTGTGGAAGCCGGTCGAGACCGAAGAAGCCTTCGAGATCGTGCGCCGCCGCCTGTTCGAGCCGATCCGCGATACGGCTGGGCGCGACGCGGTCTGCCGCGCCTTCGCCGATCTGTACGTGGCCGAAGGCGCCAAGGTGCCGGCCGAAACTCAGGAAGGCCGCTATTACAACCGCTTGGTCCAGGCCTACCCGATCCATCCCGAGGTGTTCGATCGGCTGTACGAGGATTGGAGCACCATCGACGGCTTCCAGCGCACCCGCGGCGTGCTGAAGCTGATGGCGAAGGTCATCTTCCGGCTGTGGCAGGACGACAACAAGGACCTGATGATCATGCCGGGCAGCCTGCCCCTGGCCGATGGCACCACCCGCAACGAACTGGTCTACCACCTGCCACCCGGCTGGGACCCGGTGCTCGATCGCGACATCGATGGCGAACGTGCCGAGACCGTCGAACTCGAGAAGCGCGAGAGCCGCTTCGGCCAGGTCGGCGCCGCCCGTCGCGTCGCCCGCACGCTCTTCCTGGGCACCGCCCCGTCATCGGTGGCGACCAAGCCGGGCATCCGCGGCCTAGACCGCGGCCGGGTGCTGCTGGGCTGCCTGCAACCGGGACAGACTGCCGCCACCTTCATCGATGCCCTGAGCCGGTTGGCCGATCGCCTCCACTACCTCAACAGCAGCGGTGACCAGAGCCTCGACACCACCCGCTACTGGTTCGATACCCGCGCGAACCTCCGTCGTGAGATGGAAGACCGCAAGCGCCGCTTCGACGACACGCGCGACATCCGACCCAAGATCGCCGAGGCGCTCAAACGCATCGTCGGCCACGTCGGCTGCTTCGACGGCGCCCACGTCTTCACGCCGCATGGCGACATCCCCGACGACAGTTTGCTGCGCCTGGTCGTGCTCCCACCCGAGTCCCCGTATGCCCGCGGCGACGATGCAGAAACCACCACCGCCGTGCTGGACTGCCTGCGGCAAAACGGAACCAAGCCGCGCTACCGCGCCAACCGCCTGCTGTTCCTGGCCCCCGATCGCGCCGTGCTCTCCCGCCTGCGCGACGCTGCCCGGATCGCCTTAGCCTGGGCTTCGATCGTCGACGACATCAAGGAGATGCGGCTCAACGTCGATCAACTGCATCAGAAGGTCGCCGAGAAGGAACGGGCCACCGCCGAAGAGGTCCTGCCCCGCGCCGTGCGCGAGTGCTACAAGTGGCTGCTGTGTCCTTCGCAGGGCACCGCTGCCGAGACCACGCCGACGGTCGAAGCCTTCCCCCTGAACACCTCGGGCAGCTCGGTCGCCACCGAGCTGGAGCGGGTGTGCAGCGAGAATGAACTGGTGATCACGACTTGGTCGGCCATCCACCTGCGTGCCCGCCTCAAAGACCTGTACTGGAAGCCCGATCGGCCGGCGGTGAAGGCGATGGACTTCTGGGAAGACACGCTGCGCTACATCTACCTGCCCCGCCTCAAGCAGCGCGACGTGCTGGGCCAGGCCATCCGCAGCGGTTCCGCATCCCGCGACTTCTTCGCCTGCGCCTTGGGCAGCACGGCGGGAAAGTTCGAAGGATTCACCTTCGGCCAAGCGGTGATCCAGGTCGACGACACGCTGCTCCTGATCGAACCCGCCGCGGCAGTGGCCTATGAGCAGGCCCATCGCCCCGGCTCGGGAGCCCAGCCGGTCGTACCGGCGTCCACCCATACCAGCGGCAGCACCCCCGGCGGCGTTCGCGATGGCCACGGTGGCGCCACCACCGGGGGATCTGGCGCCGCCCCGGCCCCCGCCCCGACCCCGCGCACCGCGCACGCGTTTCACGGAAGCGCAGAGATCGCCGCCGCCAGTTCCCGGGTACGCTTGATGGAGTTGGCCGAGGAGATCATCGAGGTCCTGTGCCGAGACCCCAAGGCCAACGTGAAGGTGACGGTCGAGATCAGCGCCGATTTCCCCGACGGGGTCAGCGAACAGATCAAGCGCGCGATCACCGAGAACGGGAATCAGCTCGGACTGAAGACTAAGGTCTGGGAGTGAACAAGCATTGAAACCGCAAGTCATTATTCAGTCCGATGGCCCCGTCCTCCATTTCCCCGGGAAACAAATCGCCAAGGGCTCAACCCAACGCAAGCCAAAGGAGGATCGGCCGTACGAGATCGACGTGTTCCGCCGCACTGATCGCGATGGGTACGCGATGGCAATCCGCTACGTGACCAAACATCTCCACATTGAGAAGAATCGCACCTGGGCTTTCGAGGCCCCAAATGGTGAGGATCTGGCCGGAGCACTTGCGACCTGGGTGCGGGACCACAACTGGACGCCACCGATGGTCGAGCACGGTGATGGACGCCATGATCACCGCGCGAGTCGCGAGGCGGCCGCGTTACGCTCCTCGTTCGAGGAGCAGGTCGCCAAGGTGCTAACAGATCCGTCAATTGACGGATCGCTGTTGTGTCATTGGCCGGATTTTCACTACGAGCGGATAAACCATGGCAATTGACAGAGACGATCTAAAGGGCCTAGCTGTGTTCCTAGGCATTGTGCTAGCTTTCGGATTCGTCGCATACAACGTGGGCTACGAAAAAGGACTGCGCGACCGAAAGAGCCAGCCACCACCCAAGCATCGCACGTACGATTATGATGACGACCGCTCAGGTAGCTCGCGGATGAATCCATAATGAGCCGGCCCCATTGTTACCGTGAAATTATTACATACTGCCCTGACGGCGTAACCGATCAGCTCAAGCGCGCGATCACCCGGGGCTCCAACCAATTCGGGCTAAAGGCCAAGGTCCGGAAATGATGGCAAAGGCAAAGGATCGCGAGCCAGCCGAGTGGGATGATATTCTGTCCGACGGCGTGCTCTGCGCCTATCAAGATTGGGACAGCGGTGGACCTGGGGCAGGCGCAGGCCGAGTGTCGTGCTACCGGTTCCGCCACCGATATTATGTGATGCATGACGCCGGCCCAGATGGCCCATTTGCGACACTAATCCAAGCGATCGACGGATCTTCATTATTCGCAGTGACCGAAGCGACACGGGTCATGTGGCGCAAGGGCCGCGGATACTCCGCGAACGCGCACATTTGGCGAAAACGCCGGTCCGACCTCAAGGTCGCGCTTACTGCTACTTGGGGAAATGATGACGTTTGGGATACAGTCGTAATGCCATGGCTCAAGTGGTTACAGGTAAAATCAGGCCGTTCGTGGCACGGAACTTCACGGTATTGGTATGAGGGTAAGGTTTTCTTGTCTACATGGACGATCAAGAATAGGATGGTTGATATTTATGACGATGAGGGCGGACATGCGTTCGCCGGTACGATAGTGGGTCTGAGCGTAAAATACGCATGATGGAGGGCCACACCCGTGCTACTCGGGTTTCCCTGTCTGGGTAACCGCAATCCCCGCTACGTATCTGCTCGGGCGGACGCACGGCCACGCCCCCCCCTCGCGCATTCCGCGCTTTGGGCGCGCGCCAAAAATCACCAGCTAACTCGAGGCTAAGGCAGAAGCACCGATTCTACTTGGCCGTGGTGCTTCTGGATCATCATTGACCGGGGGTAACCAGAACCTGCTCGCCAGGCACGATGCCTTCGACGACATTGATCGGCTGGCTGCACAGGCGGGGCTTGACCCAAAGACGGCGGACCCGGCTGCGCTCAAGCAGGCGGTGATGGAGCAGGGGGCGGCCAGCGATCGGGAGCACGGGCAAGGCGCTACTGATGAGCAGGTCGCCGCAAGCCTGACCCAACTCCTGTCCCGTCCCGACGCAGCGGAAGCCTATGCCAGCCTCCCCGGAACGATGGGAGGCAAGATCCTCAACGTCGACGAGGCACGCAAGCTATCGCCGGAATATGTGGCTGACCCGGGGCGATACTCAGTCGCCACGCACGGGCCGTCGAGCGAGTTCATCAAGCGTCTGTTGGCCGAGCGCCTGCGTGCAGAACCGACAGGCAGCGTACTGCTGCTCGCTGGCGGCGGTGGCTCGGGCAAAAGCACCGTGATCAACGGCTACTTGGCGCCGGGTGTCGCCGACGCAGACATTATGTTCGACGCCGTTCTCGGTGACTTCTCCCGGGCGCGCAACATTGTCGACGAGGCGATCGCAAGTAGGCGCGCGGTGGATGTCGTCTACGTCCATCGCCCGTTTGAGGCGGCGGTCGAAGGCGTCGCGAATCGAGCACAGACGGAAGGGCGGATTGTCCCACCCGAGGTGCTGGCCAAGGCGCATGCCGGAGCGCAGGACACCATCCTGCGACTGGGCAAGCTTTACGCAGACAATGAGTTCGTCAGGGTCGCGATCATTGACAATTCAGGGGTTACAGCGCAGCCGATGTCGCTGGACGATCTGGCCACCGTGCGTTACGATCAACGCGGCGAGGGAGCAGAAGCCACTGCGGCGAAACTCCTCCCCATAGCCAGAAAGGGCCTCTCAGATGCCCGACAAGTACGAGATCGACGCAGAGCTTCCGACCGCCGAGGAGTGGGCGGCGATGAAACTGCCGAAGCGAACCGGACCGATCAAGCCGGAGATCCTGGCGAAGTTCAACGAGCGGAAGGCGAAGCACCAGGCGGATCTCGCAGCGCGGGCGAAGCGCCACGAGGCGGCCAAGGCCCAGTAGGCGACTTGCGGAGCTACGACCAGCCCGCCTACCACGGCTCCCCGCACAAGCTCGACAAGTTCACCTCGACCACATGGGCAGGGGCGAAGGCGCTCGACCACACGTGAAATCAGCGCGCTTCCCAAGAACCAGCAACCAGATCCTCGAGCGTCACATGCCCATGTATCTCGCCTTTGACTCCATGCGGCAGCATCCGAACCCAGATCCGATAAAAATCACCAGGGTTGCTTCTCGCCCAGTCAGTTAGCGCGGCGACGCCACCGAGTTCGGCGAAGGCCAGCATCAAACCCTCTTTCACAGAAGCTGTGGTTTTGTTTGGTGTGCCCTTCTGCCTACCCCCGGTCTTGGGCATCAATCGACCTCTACTTCTTCCTACTTTAGAACAGATTCGATCGCTGCCAATGGTGGGGTCAGCGCACAATGCCGTTGACTTTGCACCCTGCTACACCGGCATGATCTCACGCGGCAGCGCTGCTTTCACCGCCTTTTGCCTTCCGTTCGAATCGCCAGCGGCCGTACTGCGACTTGCAGACGCGCGGATAGGATCGCCGTCGTCAGACCCCGTCCCGCTGTCTGCGGTCCTGCATGAGACCCTTAAGTCAACGGCATTGGGTCAGCGCAGTGAATCGTAGATCCTTAAAAAAAAGCAACCTCTCCCGCCCGGTCTCTGCTGGCCGGCCCTGCGCCATCAGCCCGACGATGACCGGATCGGCAGCGGCCCATTCCGGCATGGGCTCGGGCGCGCTTACCGACGCGGGCGCGGCGGTCGGTTGCTCGACATGCTGTTCGACCCGCTCCCCGATCTTCACCCGGCGCAGCACGGTGCCGTGACCACCGGGCGCCATGGGGGCCGTGACCAGCATGTAGCCGATCGGCCGCTGATCCGGCGTCCGCTGGGCGTCCGCGACCTTGTGCTCCAGTTCCTTCCCCGACCACGGCGGTTGGCAGCGATGGTTGTACTCATGCATCAGCGACAGCGCCGACGACTCAGGAAGGGCGAAGCCGTGGACCAAGATGCAGGCGGCGCGGAAGGCAGCGTCATGGCCGCCCTGACCGGAAATAGCTGCCGGCATGGCGCAGAGGTAGGCGCGGGCGCGGTCCAGGATGGTGCTCATGGCCGCACCCCGTCCGCGACAACTTCCCCTTCCGCGACAACCGCGACAAGGGCATATACTCTATGAAAAATGACTACCTTTTCTATGGAGGTATTAGCCTTGTCGCGGTTGTCGCGGTTGTCGCGGAGACTGGCCATCTGCTAGCCCTCCCCGACCGCGAAGGTGTAGACCTTCAGGAGCTTGGCGCCGCTGTCCCCGTAGGTCTGCCCGACCTGCTCCGAGCGCCTGACCGTGTATCCGTCCACGGACAAGCTGGCCTGATCGGCGAACAGCTTCCCCATGGTGATGCCAACCGCCCTGGGCCCCGATTCCTCGGGCGCACCCTCGCGCAGTCCAGGGATGGCGATGTCCTGCGCCTGGCACAACTCGACTAGGGCGCTGGCGCTCATCGGCCGGCCGAGCCCCTTGTCCTGCGCGACCGCCAGCGCGACCTTGCGCAGCCAGGTCAGGGCCGGGCTCGATACCCGCTCGCGTGCCTCGT
>JACDEC010000300.1 GCA_013816645.1 Planctomycetota bacterium | reverse complement strand
CGCCCGAGCGCTCGGGCAGCCAGCGCCTGAGCACCTGGGCCAATGCGTCGACGTGCACGGGCTTGGAGAGGTAGTCGTCCATGCCGGTGGCCACGCAACGCTCGCGGTCGCCTTCCAGCGCGTTGGCGGTCATGGCGATGACCGGCACGCGCCGCGTCCCGGCGGCGCCCTCGCGGCGCCGCAATTCTGCGGTCGCTTGGTAACCGTCCATCACCGGCATCTGGCAGTCCATCAGCACGAGATCGAACCCGCCGACGGAGAGCATCTCGAGGGCTTCGCTGCCGTTGCCGGCGACCTCGACGGTGCAGCCGAGCCGGGTCAGTTGGCCGATCGCGACCTGCTGGTTGATGGCGTTGTCCTCGGCGACCAGGATCCGGCCTTTGAGCGCGGGCGTGGTGGCCACGTTCATGGTCGGCGATGGCGTCACCGGATCGCCGTTGGCCGCACTGCGCGCGGCGAGGCGCACGGTTTCGCGCAGGCGTTCGGCGCGCACCGGCTTCTCCAGGCAGGCGCTGGCCCCGGCATCGCGCGCGCGCTGGCTCTGCCGGCTGCCCGACAACGAGGTCAGCAGCACCATCCGGGCGGCGGCGATCTCGGGATCGGCGCGGATCGCCGCGATCAGCGACATCCCGTCCATGCCCGGCATGTGCATGTCGACCAGCACCACTTCGAATGGCGCGCCACTGCCGGCGGCGGCGCGCAACCTGGCGAGCGCGGATGGGCCGTCCTCGGCGGTGGCCGCAGCCGCGCCCCAGGCGGCGAGCTGGCGCTGGAGGATCTCGCGATTGGCGGCGTTGTCGTCGACGCACAGCACGCGCAGCCCGGCGATGGTGGTGGTCAGCGCCGCGTCCTGGGGCGCCGGCCGGCGCCGCAGCGGCACCGTGAAGCGGAAGGTGCTGCCGAGCTTCGGCGTGCTCTCGACCGTGATGGTCCCGCCCATCAGCGCGACCAGGCGATGCGAGATCGCCAGGCCGAGCCCGGTCCCGCCGTGGGTCCTGGTGGTCGAGGCGTCGGCCTGCATGAAGGACTGGAAGAGGCGGTTGCGGATCTCCTCGCTCATGCCCACGCCGGTGTCGACGACTTCGCAGCACAGCGACATCGCGTCGCGATCCGCGGACGTAGGGCTCTCGATCCGCGCGCGGAGCTGAACCTCGCCTTTGCTGGTGAACTTGATCGCGTTGCTCAGCAGGTTGACCAGCACCTGGCGCAGGCGCAGCGGATCGCCCGCCACCGTTTTCGGCAGGTCGGGCTCCGCCGCGCACACCAATTCCAGCCCCTTGGCCTGCGCCCGTTCGGCGAGCAGCGACACCGCGTCTTCGATGACCGTGCGCGGATCGAAGTCGACGACCTCCAGATCCATGCGGCCGGCCTCGATCTTGGAGAAGTCGAGGATGTCGTTGATGATCGCCAGCAGGTTGTCGGCGCTGACGCGGATGGTGTCGATGAATCGGCGTTGCTCACGGTTGAGCGACGTATCCCCGAGCAGACCGGTCATGCCGATGATGCCGTTCATCGGCGTGCGGATCTCGTGGCTCATGTTGGCGAGGAACTCGCCCTTGGAGCGGCTGGCGACCTCGGCCTGCTCCTTGGCGCGTTCGAGCTGGGCCTGGGTGCGCTGGCGTTTCTCGATCTCGGCGCGCAGTTCGGCGGTGCGTTCGTCGACCAGCAGTTGGACCTGCGCCGCGCGTCGCTCGGCGCCCGCGGCCAGCCAGGTCGCCATCGCGGTCAACAGCAGCCCGCTGACCAGGACGATCACCCGCGTCCAGGTACCGCGTTCGGCGAAGAAGGCCTGGACCGGCGCCGCCTCGAAGGTCCAGGTGCGCCCGGTGACCGGCACCTCGCCGCGGTAGCGGATGGTGGTGGCCATGAACGCTTCGCCGTCGACGGCCAAGCGCGAGCGGTGGCGCAGCAGGAGCTGCTCCGCTTCGGCGGAGATATCCGAGACGATGAAATCGAGCCCCGATGGTCGGGTATTCCCGAGCGTCGCATGTTCGAGGCGGTCGAGCGCCACCAGCGCCGAGACCAAGCCGACCAGCGCCTCGCGCCGCTCGATGACGGATGCGGGCACCACGCCATCGCGGTAGATCGGCTGGAAGACCACGACGCCGATGCGGGTGGGATCCTTGATCAGGCGGATCGGTTCGCTGGTCGTGGTTGCCCCGCTGTCGCGGGCGGCGGTCAGGGCGCGCCAACGGGCGGGATTGCCGACCATGTCCCAGCCGATGCCGATCTCATTGGTCTTGAGCGGGTGGATCAGGGTGATCGGGAAGTGCTCGGACCGTGGCGGCGCGTCCCGCATGGCGCCATCGGCGCCGAGATCGCGGATCGCGTACCCCGGGTTGCCGTACTCGCGCGCCGCGGCGACGAAGCTCTCGCGGCGTTCGGCGCTCACCCTGGGGATCCAATTGATCGATTCGATGCCCATGCTGCGCCGACCGGCGATGTCGACGAACTGCTCGAACTCGCCGGGTATGAACCCGCCGCTGAGCGCGTGGTGGGCGCGCAGCGCATCGAGCAGGTCGGCGACCGACTGCATGCCGAGCTGCAGCGAGGCCAGATGCGCGGCGCCGGCCTGCTCGCATTCCAGGCGCAGCCGCTGGCGATCGAGGGTCTTGGCGCCCGACCACAGCATCAGCGAGCAGACCACGCCGACCATCGCGATCGCGAAGGTCCTGATGAAACGCCTGCGCAGGATCATCGCGACGTCCAGTGGCAGGAGCGGGGTTGCATGTGATCGATGGGGCAAGCGGCGTTGGCTGGCGATGCTAACGCGGGGGCGTCCGCCACGCCAGCGCCGCCGTAGCGGGGGAGATCGACAATGACCACGACGGTGCGGCCCGACGCCCGACGTCCTTGCACCCACCCCCCTCGAGCCAGGATCACCGCCCGGACGCTGGCGACCGGCCTTCCGCCCTCGCGTGCATCCCTAGAGGCCACATGCCCCGCCGTCAGATCCTCGTCACCTCCGCGCTGCCCTACGTCAACGGGCACATCCACATCGGCCACCTGGTCGAACACATCCAGACCAACGTCTGGGTGCGTTTCCAGCGACTGCGCGGGCACGAGCTCGGCTACATCTGCGGGGCCGATACCCACGGGACGGCGACGATGATCGCCGCGCGCAAGTCGGGTCGTCCCGAGGCCGCGCTGATCGCCGAGCTGTCCAAGGCCCACGTCGACGACTTCGCCGGGTTCGACGTCGCCTTCGACACCTACGGATCGACCGACTCGCTGGAGAACCGCAAGCTGGTCAACGAGTTCTGGGCGGCGCTGCGCCGCGGCGGCCACGTCGCCGAGCGCGACGTCACCCAGCTCTTCGACCCGGTCGCCGGCACCTTCCTGGCTGATCGCTTCGTCAAGGGCTCGTGCCCGAAATGCGCCGCGCCCGACCAGTACGGCGACAGCTGCGACAAGTGCGGCAGCACCTACAGCCCGACCGATCTCAAGAACCCGACCAGCACGCTGTCCGGTGCGACGCCGGAGCTGCGCAGCGCGCGCCACTATTTCGTTAAGCTCGACGACTTCCGCGCCTTCCTCGACGAATGGACCCAGAACGCCGCGGCGCTGGAACCGGCGATGGCGCGCTGGGTGAAGAACACCTTCCTGGTCGACGCGCTGCGCGATTGGGACGTCAGCCGGCCCGCGCCCTACTTCGGCTTCGAGATCCCCGACGCGCCCGGCCACTTCTTCTACGTCTGGCTCGACGCGCCGGTCGGCTACATCGCCGCGACCAAGGAATGGTGCGACGGCCGCGGCGATGACTACCGGCGCTGGTGGCTCAATCCCGGCTGCGAGGTCCATCACTTCATCGGCAAGGACATCGTCTACTTCCACACGCTGTTCTGGCCGGCGATGCTCAAGGCGACCGGCTACAACCTGCCGACCAAGGTGCGCATCCACGGCATGCTCACCGTCGACGGCGCCAAGATGTCGAAGTCGAAGGGCACCTTCATCAAGGCGCGCACCTACCTCGACCACCTCGATCCGTCCTACCTGCGCTACTACATCGCGAGCAAGCTGTCGGCCGACGCCGACGACCTCGACTTCAACCTCGCCGAGTTCAAGGAGAAGGTCGACAGCGACGTGGTCGGCAAAGTGGTCAACCTGGCCAGCCGCACCGCGCGCTTCGTGCCGCGCTTGGCGGACGCCTATCCCGACGATGGCGGACTGTTCGCGCGCGGCGCCGCCGCGGCCAGCGAGATCGCCGAGGCCTACGAAGCCACCGACTACGCCAAGGCCATGCGCGTGATCATGGCGCTGGCCGATCGCGCCAACGAGTTCGTCGCCCAGCGCGCGCCCTGGGAAGCCAAGAAGGACCCGGCCAAGGCGGCCGAGGTCGAGGCGACCTGCACGGTGGCGCTCAACCTGTTCCGCCAGCTCTGCGTCTACCTCGCCCCGGTCCTGCCGCGGCTGGCCGAGCAGGCCGGGCAGCTGCTGGGCACGCCGATCGCATCGTGGGACGAGGCCGACTCGCCCGTGGTCGGCTCGCCGGTGGCGCCGTTCAGCCGCATGCTCGACCGCGTCGATCCCGCCAAGGTCCAGGCGATGATCGCGGCGAGCATCGAGGAACAGCCGCCCGCCGCGGTCGCAGCGCCTGTCGCGGCAGCTGTCGCGGCAGCTGTCGCGCCAGTCATCGCGCCGACGCCCACCGTCGATGACGGCGCAGCGCTGGCCGCCGAACCGCTCGCCGCGACCATCGTCTTCGACGATTTCGCCAAGATCGACCTGCGCGTCGCACGGGTGGTCGCCGCCGAGGAGGTCAAGGGCGCCAAGAAGATCCTCAAGCTGACGCTGTCGCTCGGCGGCGAGGAACGGCGCACGGTCTTCGCCGGGATCAAGACCGCCTACGCCGATCCCGCGCCACTGGTCGGCCGCCTGGTGGTGTTCGTCGCCAACCTCGCGCCCCGCCAGATGAGCTTCGGGCTGTCGGAAGGCATGGTCGT
>JACDEC010000009.1 GCA_013816645.1 Planctomycetota bacterium | reverse complement strand
GGCGATGCTGGGCGGTCCCGGTCCCGGACCCGAGCGACCGCTCGGCGCCGTGTGCGGCGCGTGGGCTGGATGCATTGGGCGCCCCTCGCGATCGCGGCGGCCCTGGTCATCGGTATCGGCATCGTGGCGATCGCTCCGGGTGGGCGGGAACGACCCGGTCCGGACGGCGCTTCGGCCTCCTTGGCGACCCCCGCGGTGCTGGAGCGCGACGGCCGGCGCCAAGCCGCTTCTGCCGGAGCGAGCCTGCGTGACGGCGATGCGATCAGCGCCGACGCCGAGGTCGTCATCGCCTACACCGACGGTACTCGACTCACCCTCGAGCCGGGCGCCCGGGTCGAGCTGCCTGCGCGCCGGGCCGATGGCCGCGACGTCCTCCTGCAGCAGGGCGTGTTGCGCGCGTCGGTGGCGCCCCAGGCGACCGGCAGCAGTTTCGCCATCGTCACCGCCCAGGCGCGGGTCCAGGTCATCGGCACGCGCTTCTCGGTCACGGTTGGCGACGGTCGCACCGCGCTCGCGGTACAGGAAGGCCAGGTCGCCTTCCTCGACCTCGCCAGCGGCGGCGTCTCGCGAATCGTCAGTGGCGGCGAAAACGCGGCGACCTCCCCGCCGGCCCCGCAGGTCGGCACCACCCTGGTGATCCACGACTGCGAGCGCGGCGATCTCTCGGGAGGTTCCCACTCGGCGAAATCCTGGGCGCGCCCGGTGCTCGAGCAGCCCGGCAAAGTCGGCGCGTCGGCGATGCGCATCGCCACCCAGGCGGATCCCGAGGCCTTCCAGCCCCCGTGGATCGGCATCGACGCCACCGCGATCCGCACGGATTGGCGTGGGTTCGATGGCCTGCGCCTGTGGGTCAAGGGCGGGTCGACGCCGTACATCTTCCGGGTTGATCTCGATCAGACCCAGACTGGCAATACCGGGGACGACCTGGTGCGCTTCTCGCATGAAGTAACCGTCACCGGTGCCGAATGGCGACAGATCCACATCCCTTGGTCGCAGTTCTCGCGGGGGCCATTCCAATTCGCCAACGCCTCTGGCGACCCCCTGCTGCTCACCGGCATGGTGTCCATCGCGCTGGTCTTCCCCCAGACCGGTTCGATCGCCATCGATCAGATCGAGCTCTACGGACGCTGAACCAGCCGAGTGCCACACGTCAGCGGCTGCTCTCCTGATCGTTGAAACCCTCAAGCTGTGGAGAAGACCGACGCTGACGGCGCTTGCCCGACCGGCGCAGCGCGCCATGACCGCGCAACGGAACCGATCATGCAGCGACGCATCCTCTGCTGGTTAGCCCTGCTCGCGCTGGTCGCCCCGCTGCGCACCGCGGTCGCGGCCGATCCCATCGACGCGGCCATCCGCGCCTGCGAGCTGGCGGTTGAGCGCGATTTCACCCCAGTGGCCGCCGCGCTGGATGGCTGGTTGCGCAATCGGCGCTCAGCCGCGCTGAACGATCTCCAACGCCTGGTGATGACGGTGCCGGCCGATGATCGCGTCTACGTCGCCTTCCACGCCCTGCGCTCCAACCCTGGTCATGCGGCGGCGCGCAACGTATTCACCAGACTCGGCGTCCCCGCTCCGTTCGACGATCGCGGCGTCGCTCAGGCGGCGTTTCGCCTGCCGAGCTGCCGCAACAGTGACCTCGTCGCGACGGTCAGCGCGCTCGACCATCCCGGTTTCGCAGCCGTCGCCCAGGCGCTGTACGAGAAGGTCCCGTCGGTGAAGGGCTTCTTCAAGAAGACCGACGCGCACCTCCAGCGCCTGAAGGATGAGCTCATCGCCATCGCCCGAGCCGATGGCTCGGGCAAACAGGCGGATGTCATCTACCCCCTGCTGGCCTTCTACCAACCCGAGGCGATCGAGGTGAAGCAGTACTACCAGTCCAAGGGCCGGTCGATCCCGCGCCAGAAAGTCTGGTTCAATCCGGTCGACCGCTACCTGCTCGAGCACGAGCTCGCCGGAAGCGACGGCATGGTCACCGCCAAGCCGGCGCGTCCAGGAGAGAAGCCGAAACCAACCTGGCCCGGCGCCGCGCATTGGACCTTTCCCGAGCACCTGCGCGACGTGCGCATCGAAGGCGTCCTCGCCTGCAATGGCCCGGCGCGCTGGTCGATCACCGGCGATCGCAGCCGCGGCGTCGCACTGCGCATGATCGACGCCAAGACCATGCGCCTCGAGCCGGCCAGTGGCGGCGGCGCCGGCACCGACATCGCGCTCGACGTGCAGCTTGACCAGCCGACCCGGGTCGAACTCGAGGTGCATGGTCGGCGCACGCTGGCTCGCGTCGCCGGCGCGGTGGTCGCGGAGCTCGATCTGCCGACCGACCAGGCCTATACCCGGGCCACGGTCGACGGCGCGGGCATGGTCGATGTGGCGAGCCTGTGCGTGCGCTACCTCGCCGAACCGCTCGACCTGCTCGCCTCCGGCGGGGCCGTGGCCAAGCCACCTGTTCCGTCAGCCCCAGCCGCGCCGGCGCCCTGGGTGGCGGAACGCGAAGCGCAGCTCGCGCGGCCGGTGACCTTCGCCGTCGAGGAGACGACCCTCGAGGACGTCGCCGGGATTCTCAGTCGCCTCGCCGGCGTGCCGGTCTCGCTCGACGCCAAGGCTGAGATGCTCCGCGATCTGCCGGTGACCTTGGCGGCGAACGACACGCAATTGCGGACAACGTTGGAGATGCTGGCCCGCCTGACCGACATCGCCGCGATCCCGACCGAAGCCGGCTTCACCTTGACCTGGAATAAGTGACGCGCGGCTGAGGCCGCTTACTCCAGCACGATCGTTCCCCAGTGCTGGGGCGTCGGCTTCAGCTCGAAGACCACGTCATCGACCAGCCCGGTGCTCTGATTCGACCAGTAGGTGCGCAGCCGCGTTCGGGAACCGGCGGGATCGCCATGGGTCGCGCCGAGATCGCCGCGCAGGCGCAGTCCGGGAGTCGCTGCGATGCCCAGATCCTTGAGCGGGATCGCGGCTTCGACGGTGTAGCCCTTGCCGGCATCGATGGCGACGTCGACCACCACCGAGGCCAGCACGTCCACCCAGTCGACCTGCCAGTCGCGGACCACGCCCGAGGAGAACATCCGCGGCTTCTTCTGCTCGCTGACGAACCGGTAGAGCACGGCCGTCGGCTTGCCGCCCAGGTTTCCGATCGACAGCCGCAGGTCGCCCGGAACCGCGGAATCGCGCTTCGCATCGGCCGCGGGGTCGCTGCCGAGCTGGAGATCGACGGTGTCTCCGCAGGCGTACATCTGCGAGGTATCGCTGGCGCCGTTGACCCACGGCGTGGGATCCTCGACCGACCAGCCGACGTACAGCGTGTTCGCATCGTGCGCGATCGCACAGCGCACCGTGGCCTGCGCGTCCTTCTCGAAGGTGATCCGCTCCGCCGCGGAGAAATCCTCGGCGAATTTTCCGGTGAAGGCGATGGTGGCCGGCTTCGCGGTCAGCGTCGCATTCCCGGCCCGTCGCTGCAGGGCCTGTTCGCGGAAGGTCTGCGCCGTGGCGGTATCGGCCGCGCTGATCTCCACCGCGGCCCCGGGAATGACCACGGTCTTGTCGATGCCGCCGAGCGCGACGTTGAGCAGCGCCATCTTGCCGGCCTGCAGGTACACCGCGCCGTCCGCGCCCTGGGTGATGCTGCCGCCGAAATCCTCGCCACCGGAACCGGCGGGCACGTTGCGCAGATCGGCCCCCGGCTTCGCCTCGGGCCACTGCCACTCGAAGACGTTGCCGTTGAACAGTCCGGAGACGAAGTAGCCGCTGGCGCTGAGCGCGTACCACTCGCCGAGGTTGCCGTTGATCACCCAGAAGCTGCCGACCCCCGGCAGGGTCGCCGAACCGATCGCGCCGAAGGCTCCGCGGAACAGCCCGCGTTCTGGCGCCGGCGCGTTGTGCGAGCCGTGGACCTGGAAGTACGGGTTCGGATAGGTCCACATGCGCTTGCCGGACTTGAGGTCGAAGCCGCACCAGGTGAAGTCGCCCTGCTTGAGGTTGATCAGGATGGTGCGGTTGTCCGCGCTGGGCATGGCGCTGCTGTAGTTGGCTTCGTAGCCCTGCGCCCACTCCGCCGGCATGGTCTCGAGCTTGGCGACGTCGTAGCGCGGGGCGCCGCACGGGCTGAAGCCGACCACCGACAGGCGCTTGAGCGCGCGATCGCCGTAATCCAAGCCGTAGAGCGCGAGGTCGGGACCGAGGTTCATCGACCAGCCGTTCGAGCCGACGGCGTGGAGGTAGCTGGCATGGCTTTGGATCTCGTCGCGCTGCTCGACCTCATCGCCATTGCTGTCGGTCCACACCTCCAGGCCCTTGTCGACCGGTCGCAGCGTCGCGCGCAACGCGAAGGAACCGTGCTTGGCGCCGGCGTCCAGGCCGACGCGCTCGAACACCTGGATGGTGCCGTTGCTGTAGCCGCCTGCGTACGTGTAGAGGTACTGGCGTCCCCCGGCTTCCCGGAAGGTGGCGAAGTTGTGGTGATTGTGGTCGAAGGTGGCCAGGCACTCCTCGCGCCCGGTGGCCTGGTCGATGCGCCATTCGCAGCCTTCGCCCACCATCAGGTTCGGATCGCGCGGATCGATGGCGCCGCCCGAGGCGCCGTAATGGGTCGGACCGAAGAATTGGCGCACCAGGCCCCCCTTCATCGGTTCCCAGACGCTGACCCGCTTGGGGTGCGCGTCGCGCTCCATGACCCAGAGCTTGCCGTCGGGAGAAACCGCCAGGCCGGCAGGGCAGTACATGCCGTCGGCCAGGAAGCCGCCCACCGCGGGACGACCACCCTGGCGACCGACGCGCCGCAGCTCCTTGCCGCTCGAGGTGACCACCAAGACCTGCATGTGCGGCGCGCCCAGGCTGAGGTAGATCTCCTGCTTCTTCACGTCCACGGCGATGCCCGCGATCGCGCCCTTGCCCTGGCAGATCGTCTTCTGCTCACTGTTCGCCAGGTTGACCGAGAGCAGGCGTTCGCCGCAAGCGATCAGCACGGTCTTGGCATCGACGGCGCGCACCGCGCCGGCGGAAGGGATGGGTATGCGCTTGATCGCCGCGCCCGTGGCCGGGTCGAGGATCATCAGCACGGCCTTGGCTGGGGAGGCGGTGGCGTCCACTGCCGTGAGGTAGATGGCGCCGTCACGGGCATCGATGGCGATGGCGGTCAGCGACTTGTCGGCCTCGCCAAATATCTGCGCGCCCACGACCAGGTGGGATGTCCCCTTCGGCCACGGCGCGTACGCCCCGGAGACGGCATCGACGCGGGCGATCTGCGCGGGCGCCTGCAAGACGTAGACAGCGGCCTGGTCGATGGCGATCGACTCGGGGTCCGGAGCCCCGGTGGTATTCTGCAGTCCCCAGGTAACGCGGCCGTCGAGGTCGGTGCGCAGGAGATGGCGACCGCCCTCGGCGCCGTTGCAGGCGAGGTACAGGCTCGTGCCATCGGTGACCACCGAGGACGGCACGCCATGGTCGCCCAGCCAGAAGTCGCGCGGTGTCGCCTGCCACGGCACCGGACCACCCGAGGCCCAACCGCGCAAGCTCAGCGTCGCGCCGGGATGGGCGATCGCTTCCCAGGTGTAGGTACCGGCGGACACCGGCACGCCGGGCGTACGGAAGACCGCATCGGTGAGCCCGTCCCACTGGACGGTGTGCTTCCCGGCTTTGCGCGGATCGGCATTGAGCAGATGACGAACGACCACGCCCTGGGCATCGCGCAGGTTCAACGACACGATGCCGTCGAACGGCATGTCGAAGGAGATCGGCTCGAAGCCCGGCCAGGCGAAGGCATGCATCAGGCCGGACCAGTCCACGGTCGGCGCGCCATCCACCATCGAGACGGCGAAGGTCCGTCCATCGGCGAGGCGCACGCGCTGCGGCGCGACCGCGCCGGCGGACTCGTTGGTCGCGAAGCCCCAATGCTTGTAGGCATTGAAGGTGAAGATCCGGTCGGGTGACTGGCTCCTGGGATCGAACAGATCCTTGATGGTGATGCGGCCGTACTGGCCGGCGGTGAAGTTCGGCTCGATGGTCATGCGGAACGGTTCGCCGTTCCCCGGAGGCTTGCCGCCCACGCTCATCGCGCGCCAGGGGATGGAGAGCTCCTGCACGTACCCGGCACCGTCGGCATCGACCCGGAAGGCCTGCCTGACGCCGACGCTGCTGGTGTCGCTGAGGTTGGGCAGCGGATTGTCGGTGATGTGGTTGTTCGGTCCCGGCCATCCACGATCGACGACCGAACGTCCGCTGGCGTCCTGCCACGCCGTCCACCAGGTCACGGTCTGGCCGGGCTTGTCGGGTTCGATGATGAAGCGCAGCTGCAAGCAGTCGCCGTTGAAGCCGTAGCCGCCGAGGTGCTCGGGGTTGTTGATCGGCGTCGGATCCTTCCACCGGGCGAGCACGTACAGGTTGTCCGCGTCGTGCATGGCGTGGACCCACAAGGAGCAGCGGTCGCGCAGGTGCTCGACCTCGCCGCAGGCGAAGATCCCCCCGCTCAGGTCCCACCCCGCGGCCGAGCCATCGATGACCAGCGGGGTCGCCGCCGGCAGCACCCGCAAGCCATGATTCTCAGTCTCGGAGCCCAGGCACAGGGCCATGGGGAGGCAGGCGAGGAGCGGGCTGAGGCTTGAGATGTGGCGCATGTCCCATCCTACGGCTGGTTGTTCCCGCCGGTGACTGCCCCCCACCTTTTGTTATCGTTCACGGTTGGAACAGAGGGTCAGAAATCAGCGCCGCGCCCTGGCTGCACCAGCGAAGGCACCGCATCCGCATCGTCTGCATCGTCGGCGTGCTGCCCGATCAGCGTGCCGTCGCCCGCGAAGGTCCACTCGGTGACCTGACCTTCAGCGGTCGCGATCTCGACATCATACAGCGGTGCGCCGTCACGCATCTCGACCTCGCACTCGAGCACCCGTGCGCCGGCGGCAGTTGCCCGAGCCACGCTGGCGCGCACGGCCGGGGGCAGCGTGGCGAAAACCGCACGGACGTTCGCGTCCATGAGCGGGTCGGCGAGGATGGTCGGGGCGATCGTCGCCGGTCGAACCGCGGCCGGAATCGCCTGGAGTGGCCCGGGGGAACTCGCGACCGCATCCGCGGATGGCCACCACATCCAAGCCGCCACAACGGTCAGCGCCAGCACACCGCCGATGATCACCACGTGCAGCGCCGCACTGGCGATGGGAACGACGCCCGGGCCTGCGACATCCGCGAGCAGGACCACCGCTGGCGACACGGATCCGCCGACGGCATGGCAGGCCAGGTCGACGGAGGTCGTGCTCAGCTCCGCGGCGGCCTCGCCAGCGAGCACGGTGGTCATCAGCGCGAGCGGCACGGCGACGCCACGCTTGATCAGGCGCTCACGCAGGCGCTCGCGGGCGCGGGACAGCAGCGAGGTCATGGTCCCGACACTGATCGCCAGCGTCGCGGCGACCTCGGCCTGGGAGCGCCCCTCGAAATAATGCAGCACCAAGGGGGTGCGGTAGCGTTCCGCCAACTGGTCGAGCGCGGCATCGAGCTCGCAGCGCAGTTCGATGCGCATGGTGCGCGCATCGACCGGGTGGGCGGATGGCGGCATGAGGGCGCCTTCCTGTTCGTGGCGACGGCGGGTCGCGCGGCTCTCGCGTTGGTGGAGGGCGATCTGCACGGCGGTGCGATGCAGCCACCCGCCCAGCGACGGGTGATCGGCCAATTCGCCGGCGCGGCGCGACAGCACCAGAAACGCAGCCTGCACCGCGTCGTCGGCGTCGTCACCGGCGATGCGACGGCAGACTCCCGCCACCATCGCACCGTGCCGTTCGACCAGCAGACGGAACGACGCTTGCCGTTGCGGTTCGGCCGCTGCGACGAAGGCGCGCAGCAAAGATCGATCCGACGATGACGGACCGACGTCCGCGCCTATTCCGGGCGCGGAAGATCGGCTGACGCTCGCAGGGGCCGACGCTTGGCCAGCCGCAGCGAAGCCGTCGACGTCATTTCTTGGCGTCTGCATCCCCGTGCTCGCCGTCGTCGTGCTCGCCGTCGACGTGCTCGTCGACGGCTTCGGTCTCGGTCTTCAGCACCGTGCCATCGGCCGAGATGGTGATCTCGGTCTCGGTCTTGCCGTCGGCATTGGCCCATTCGGCTTCGTAGACGACCTGACCGTCCTCGGTCTCCTGCTCGATCTCGGCGATCTTGGCGCCATCGGCGGCCTTGAGGATCGCGGCCTTCACGGGGTCCGGGACCTGATCGATGGTGAGGGTGACCTCTTCTTCGGCCCAGCCGGCGGACAAGGTCGCGCCCAGCAAGAGGACGAATGGGATCGGATGCTTGAGCGACATGGAAGCTCCTGTACCCGTCTATCCCCTGCCAGGTCCGGTTTGCGGCAACCAGTTTCCAGGGTCGATCAGCGGCGGCGCCGCCGCCGGACCACCCGCCGCCGCACCCGGGGGCGGCTGCCCGTGTTCTCCTTCTCGGCCAGCCGGGTCACGTCGTCGACCCGCTTGGAGACCTCGATGGCGTTGACCGGACGGTCGTTGGGATCCTTCTCGAGCAGATCGTAGACCAGTTCGACCAGGCTCTCGCTGACATCGGGCGCGAGCTCCTCGAGGTCGGGGATCTCGGCGTTGATGTGGGCGGCGACGATCTGCCGGCTGGTGCCATCGAAGATCGGCTTGCCGGTGATGAGATGCCAGGCGGTCGCGCCGAGCGCGTAGAGGTCGGCGCGGCCGTCGATCGATCCGCCGCGCGCCTGTTCAGGGGCGACGTAGTGCGGGCTGCCGAAGATGCGATCCTGATGGGCGACGCCGTCGGCGGTGATCGCGGTGGCGATGCCGAGATCGGCCAACTTGTAGACCCCCTCGTCGTTGACCAGGATGTTGTCGGGCTTGACGTCGCGATGGACCAGGCGCTGGCTTTCCGCGTAGTTGAGCGCCTTGGCCATGTCGTCGAGCAGGCGCAGCACCGCCGGCTCGGGCAACGGGCCCTGGGCCTTGAGCTGGTCGCTGGCCGAGCACTTCATCAATTCCATGATCAGCAGGTAGTGCTCGTCGACCTGGCAGACGTCGTGGACCTGGACGAGATTGGGGTGGTTCAGGCGACCGGCACGGCGCGCTTCGGTGAGGAAGGCCTGCACGCGCTGGGGATCGCCGCGGTACTCCTCGGCGAGGACCTTGATCGCCACCGAGCGGCTGAGCGCGACCTGGATGCCGCGGTAGACGGTGCCGAAGCGGCCCCGGCCGAGCACGGAATGGAGGTCGAACCCGCCCAGGCGCTTGCCGGCCAACGGGTCGTTGGCGGTCGCGTCAGCGGTGTCGACGGTGATGGTGGTGCCGCCGATGCGGATCTTGTCGCCCGACTTCAACGGGCACTTCGCGATCTTCTTCTCGTTGACCAGGGTGCCGTTGCGGCTGCCGAGGTCCTCGACTGAGAACACCCCGCCTTCGGTGTTGATGACGAAGTGGGCGCGGCTGACCTGACTGTCGGCGAGCACCACCTGGGACAGCTCGGAATCACGGCCGATGACCGCCGGCATCTTCAATGTCGCGACATCGAGCGTTCGCACGGGGACGTTGGGACTGGCGATGTGGAGTTTGGGCATTGCTGGGGGCGTGACGTGGCGGAGCCGAGATTAGGGCCAGACCAGGGGTTTGCCAACCCGTAGTCATTCCCGGGTTGCAGGCGGGCCGGGTCGATCGCCCCACCGTCCAGCCCCGCCGCGCAGGGTCCCAGCCCCCCGCCTTTCCCCCCGCCGATCATCCCATACCCTAGCCACCCCTCGGGAAGGACTGGTACAGGATGAGGTACGACGCCTGGTTCCGCGACGCCGACTCCGGCATGGGCCGTTGGGAGCTCGACGAGATCATCTACCGCAGCCCGACCGGCGGGCTGCTCGAGGTCGCCCACGACATGAGCGCGCTCAAGCAGCTCAGTCCGGCCGCATGGATCCGACTCTGGGAAGGGCGCTACAAGCGCACGCAGTGGCCGTTCTCGAGCGGGGTGTGGGGCAAGAAGGAGATGGTCCTGCCCAACATTCCCGACGAGGACATCGTCAGCCTCGACGAAGGCGGGACCAACCTGTTCTGGGCCGAGCGCTTCGGGCGCGAGCTCGGCGTCGCCGACCTGTGGGTCAAGCAGTGCGGGGTCAGCCACACCGGCTCCTTCAAGGATCTCGGCATGACCGTGCTGGTCAGCCAGGTCAACCACATGATCAAGAGCGGCAAGCACCAGATCATGGGCGTGGCCTGCGCGTCGACCGGCGACACCTCGGCGGCCCTCGCCGCCTACTGCGCCGCCGCCGGCATCACCAGCGTGGTGCTGCTGCCGCGCGGCAAGATCTCGCCGGCGCAGCTCATCCAGCCGATCGCCAACAATGCGCTGACCCTGGCGCTCGACACCGACTTCGACGGCTGCATGCGCCTGGTCCAGCAGCTCACCGAAGACAAGAAGCTGTACCTCGCCAACTCGATGAACTCGCTGCGCATCGAGGGCCAAAAGACCATCAGCTACGAGATCGTCCAGCAGTTCGACTGGGAAGTGCCCGACTGGATCTTCATCCCAGGCGGCAATCTCGGCAACGTCAGCGCGCTCTACAAGGGATTCGAGGAGCTCATCGAGCTCGGCGTCACCACCCGCATCCCGCAGATCGTCTGCTGCCAGGCGGAGGCCGCCAACCCCCTTTACCTCGCCTACAAGAACCAGTGGCGCGATTTCAAGCCGGTGGTCGCCCAGGAAACCCAGGCCAGCGCCATCCGCATCGGCGATCCGGTCAGCCGCAGCAAGGCGATCAAGGCGCTGATGAAGCACGGCGGCAAGGTCGAGCAGGCCAGCGAGCAGGAACTGGCCGACGCCACCGCTCGCGCCGACCGCACCGGACTGTTCAACTGCCCGCACACCGGCGTCGCCCTGGCGGCGCTGATCAAGTTCGTCGAGCGCGGCGAGATCAAGGCGAGCCACCGCGTCGTGGTGATCAGCACCGCGCACGGCCTGAAGTTCGGCAACACCAAGGCCGACTACCACATGGGCACCCTGCCCGGCATCGTGCCGCGCTACGCCAACCGTCCGGTCGAGTTGCCCGCCGAACGGACCGCGGTGTACGACGCGGTGATGCGCCACATGGACAAGTCGATGAAGTGACGGCCGCGCCGTCGCTTCGCCGCACCTCACGATGGCCAGGACGATCATCGCGGCGCTGCTCGTCCTGCTCGCCGGCCCGGCGACAGCGGCGGAATCCGCCGTCCTGGTCATCGATGGCCGTCCCGCCAACGAGGCGATCGCGCTTCTCGGCCGATTGACCGGTCAGAACCACAGCCTCGCCCCGGGCGATGCGGTGATCGGCTTGGCCGATCGGCCGGTGCGCCTGGTTCTGGCTGGCGCCTCGCCCAGCGCGGTAAGGCAAGCCCTGGCGCACGCCCTGGCCTGCTGGTGGGCACGCAGTGCCGATGGCATCGTGATCTACCAGCGCGGCGCCGTGTTGCCCTTGGGTCCGTTGAGTTCGCGCACTATTTCCTCGGGCTTGCCCGGCACGGTGGCCAATGAACGGCGATTGTGCCAGCTGCTCGCGCCGTGGCTGGGCGACCGGCGCACCGGCCTCGCGGCGGTGGACGATGGCTCGCTGTGGGCCGCGACCCTCGACGCCGACGGCCATGCCCGGCTGGTCGAAACCCTCGGGGTGCTCGAACGCGGCGAACCGCGCTGCCCACCCCTGATCGGGGACCCTGAAGCCGTCGATCCCGACCGGCGCATGGCCCACCGCGTGGCGGCGCTAGAGTGGCCCGCCTACATCGTCGCCCTCGCCGACGCGACCGGACTGTCGATCAGCTGCGCTCCCGGGATCGAAGCGGGTAAGCCGCCGGCGCTCGATGCGTGTCGACTCGGCGATATCCCCGCTCGACTGGGCGAACGCGGAGTGCCCGCCGCGATCGTGCACGGCGTGATCTGCCTGGGCACCGCCGCCAGCGAGGAACGCGAGCACCCAGCGCTGCGCCGCCGCCTGGCGCTGTTGCCGGTGCGCCATCTGGTTCGCGACGACGTCGAAGCCACCCTGTTGGTCGAGGACCTCCGCCGCCACGTCGCGCCGCAGTGGTGGCCCCAGCCAGCCGCGGCGCTGCAGTATCTGCCCGTCCCAGCCGCGCTGCTGGTCGCGGCGGACCCCGCGACGGTGCACGCGGTGCTCGATGCGCTCGATCTCGTCGACCTGCTCGGCCTCGAGGCGGGGCTGGCCGCGCTCGCCGATCGGCAGCGCACGACACGGGATCCGCGATGATCCTCGATCGCATCGCCCGGCGATCGCTGACCGTCTCGCTGGTCGTGCACGCATTGTTGGTGGCGATCGCCCTGGTGCGCATCCCGTGGTGGACGGCTGCGCCTGCCGACCGCGCCCAGCCCTCGCCTGAGGCCCCCATGACCGTGGATGGCGGCGAGCTCGTCCTGGCCCCGACCCTGACGCCGACTCCCCAGCCGGCACTGCCCGCGCTCTCCCCCGATCAACGCTCGCTTCCCGCACTGCCGCCGCTGCCGGTGGTGGCCGCGGGACCGATGCGACCGCTCGGCATGGAGCACAGCCACGGTGAGGGCGAACGCGGGCGCAGCGAGGTCGTCGTACCCAGCACAGGGCGCAGCGAGACCGGTATCGCCGCCGAACTGCGCGGTCGCACCAGCGTGACCCGCCTGAGCCACGATGACGACATGCGCAGAACCGCCGCCAACCTCCTGCAAGGCCGGATCGAGGCGCAGTGGCAACGTTCGTGGCGACGCTTCCGCCAGGCTGTGACCAACCGCACGATCTTCGTGGAGATCCGCTACGATGCCGCCGGGCGCATCTGTTCCGGGCGCGTCGCCCCGGGAACGACGGGGTCGCCGGAACTCGACCTCGCGATCAGCCACTGGCTGACGCACGGTGGACTGATCCTCCCGCCGTTCAGCGGAGACACCTGCATCTTCAAGGTCTCGCTGTGGTGAAGCCGGTGGGCAAGCAGCGGTGGTAGCAGTGATGATGTCTCTGCCCACGGTTGTTGCGGGCCACTCGGGAGTTCCGACACTCGCTCGACAACCGGGTTAGCCTTTCGCCGTCACCCGGCGTCGCCGCCTTCATCCTTCAGGTTCCGGGACACATGCCCGATTTCTGGTCGTGGTCGTTGCGGCTGTTCGAGGTGCGCGGCATCACCGTGCGCGCGCACTGGTCGTTGCTGATCATCGTCATCTACGACCTCGTCAGCTACGCGCGCGGTCCTGGTCCGGTGTGGCTCGCGCCGGTGCTCGTCGGCATCCTCTTCCTCTCGATCCTGCTGCACGAGTTCGGCCACGCCTTCGCCGCCCGCGGCCTGGGCGGCTACGCCGATCGCATCGTGCTGTGGATGATGGGCGGGCTCGCCGAGTGCTCGGAACCGATGCGCCCATGGCCGAAGTTCGCGGTCGCCGCCGCCGGCCCGGCAGTCTCCGGGGCCCTGGCGGCGATCGGCTGGGGCGCCAGCACCGTCATCGGCGAGGGCATCCCCGGCCTGCTCTGCGGTTACCTCGCGCTGGTCAACCTGCGCTTGCTGCTGTTCAACCTGCTGCCCTGCTTCCCGCTCGACGGCGGTCGCATGTTCATCGCCATGCTGTGGCCGGTGATCGGACTGCGTCGCGCGGTCACCGCCTGCCTGATCACCAGCTACCCAATCTGCATCGCCTTGATCCTGTGGGCGCTGATGGACCCCTCGGCCGGCGGGGCGATCGCACTCGGCCTGGGCTTCTGGCTGTTCTCATCCCTGCTGCGCGAGCACGCGATGATGCGCAACGACGGCTCGCACGCCTTCGGTCTCGACCTCGGCTACGGGGAATCGCGACGCGACGGCAGCTGGTTCTCGCGCTGGCGCGAACGGCGCCGGGTCGAGGCCGAGGCCCGTCGCGATCGCGAGGAAGCAGCCGAGGAGGCGCTGCTCGACGAGCTGCTCGCCAAGGTCTCCGAGCATGGACTGCCCTCGTTGACCATGCAGGAGCGCGGCGTGCTGGAACGCATCTCCAAGAAGCAGCGCGAACGCCAGGAAACCTGACTCCGCAGGCGACCCGACCCAGCCATGTCGCACGCTGATCGGGGCGACGCTTGGCTGCCGACCCCGCGAAGTACGCTGCGAGCATGATCCGTCCTTTTCCCAGCGCCTACGTCGACAGCCGGCTGGCCTGGCATCGCCGCGACAGCCTCCCCGTGCGCATCGGCGCGCTGACCATCGGCGGCGGCAGACCGGTCGCGGTGCAGAGCATGTGCACCACCCCGACCCAGGACGTCGCCGCCACGGTCGCCCAGTGCATCGCCCTGGCCGAGGTTGGTTGCGAGATCATCCGCGTGACCGCACCCGGGGTGAAGGACGCCCACGCGCTCAAGGAGATCCGCCGCGGGTTCTCGGCCGCCGGTTTCGCCGCCATCCCCTTGGTCGCCGACATCCACTTCATGCCCGCGGCCGCGATGGAAGCCATCGAGCACGTCGAAAAGGTCCGCGTCAACCCGGGCAACTTCGCCGACAAGAAGCGCTTCGCGACCAGGGAATACAGCGACGCAGACTACCAGGCTGAACTCGAACGCGTCGCCGAACGCTTCAGCCCGCTGGCGCGCCGCGCCAAGGAACTCGGTCGCGCGCTGCGCATCGGCACCAACCACGGCAGCCTCAGCGATCGCATCATGAACCGCTGGGGCGATTCTCCGGCCGGCATGGTCGAATCCGCGCTGGAGTTCGTGCGCATCGCCGAGTCGGTCGGCCTGCGCGATCTGGTGATCTCGATGAAGTCGTCGAACCCGAAGGTGATGGTCGAGGCCTACCGGCTGCTGGTCGCCGCGCTCGCCGACCATGGCGCGGCCTACCCCCTCCACCTCGGCGTCACCGAGGCCGGGGACGGCGAGGACGGGCGCATCAAAAGCGCGGCCGGCATCGGCGCGCTGCTCGAAGACGGCATCGGCGACACCATCCGGGTCAGTCTCACCGAACCGCCGGAGGCCGAGGTGCCGGTGGCCCGGGCGCTGGTCGCGCGCTACGCGGGCATGCGTGATCAGACCGCTCCCGCCGACGCTCCGACCGAGTCGGTCAATCCCTTCGCATACCAGCGGCGCGCCAGCGAGATCGTGCGCGTTGGCCGCGACGTGCCGATCGGCGGCGGACAGGTCCCACGGGTCCTGGTCCCTTCCGCGGCTCCGGGTTCGCCCGGTCGTGAGCCCGAGGCCGATGCCCGGGTCGACGACCGGCAACTCTGGCGCCTGATGGCGCACTCCATCCCTGGCGCCGAACGCTGCGGCGCCGCCACCGGCTCGCGCGGTTCGACCGTCACTCCCGCGGGCCAGGTGCCGCTGATCACCGTGCGCGCTGGCGAGTGCGTCGACCAGGCGACGATCGCCGCCGGAGCGCTGGTCCTGCTACGGCTCGAAGGTTCCGATCCCGGTCCGTCGATCCGTCGCGCGCTCGATGGCTTGCCGACCGGCTGCCTGCTCGGCATCGCCGAAGCGAGCCTCCTCGGCGAACTGCGCGCCTACCGCTTGCTCGCCGCGATCATCGACGAGCGCTTCGCCGCCGCCGAGGCCCAACGCGCGGGCAGTGGGACGCGGACGCCGATCTGCCTGGCGCTGCCCTTCCTGACCGATGAACTCGCCATCACTGCGGTCGCAGGCGCGCTGCTGATCGATGGCATCGGCGACTGCGTCTACCTGCCCGCGGTCAGCGATCCGCGGCGCCTCTCCTTCACCCTGCTGCAGGCGGTCAAGGCCCGGGTCACGCGTGCCGATTACGTCGCCTGCCCAAGTTGCGGCCGGACCCAGTTCGACCTGATGGAGGTCACCGCCCACATCAAGGAGGTGACCGCGCATCTCGATGGCATCACCATCGCGATCATGGGCTGCATCGTGAATGGACCCGGCGAGATGGCCGACGCCGACTTCGGCTATGTCGGGTCGGGTCCGGGCAAGATCGATCTCTACCGCGGCAAGGAACTGGTGCGGCGCAACCTGGCCTCGGAACGCGCGCGCGATGAGCTGGTGTCGCTCATCAAGGAAGCCGGGAAATGGCGGGAACCAGACCCCGTCAAGGCTTCGCCGGCTTAACGGGCTCGCAACGGTTGGCATAAGACACCGCGAGGCAGCGCCGCCTGGCCCCCCAGGCCTCGCATTGACTCAATAGCTCGGGCGATGCTAGTATCCGAAGCTCAATGAAAGGAGCACTCATGCGGAATCTCTGTCTCGCCCCTGCCCTCCTCCTCGCCGTCGGCGCCCTCGGCGCGGTCGAGAGCCCGGACCTGCGTAGCAACGTCGGTATCGGTCTGGGTACCATGCTCTTCGAGTCGATGGGCTACACCGACAGCGTCTTCGGCCAGACCTGCGCGGCGACGACCAACGGCTCGTTTTCCAACCAGCTGTTCTTCGTGACCACCGGCACCGGCGGCGCCAAGCCCACCAGCGGCTTCGTCCAGAACCGTCCGCTGCGCGACTTCGTCGCCGACAACCTCGATACCCTGGCCCGCGACATGGCCGCCGGCACCGGCGAATCGCTGGCGACCCTGGCCGAACTGGCCGGCATCGCCGAAGCCGACCGCGCGGCGTTCTACGCCAAGCTGCAGGCCAACTTCGCCGAGATCTTCCCCTCGGCCGACGTGACCAGCGAACAGGTGGTCGACCGCCTGGCCGCCATCACGGCCTGATGCTGTCTGCCCATCAGGGCGGACTCGAACAGCGGCGCCTCCGGGCGCCGCTGCTTCGTTTGGCGCTCCTGGCCATGTCCCTCAGCGCCATCGTGGCCGAGGAAGAGGACGCGCAGCTGAGCGTGGCCCTCGCGCGCGCGGCCGAGTTGCGACTGCACCGCGATCCCTATTGGCTGACGCTGCTGCACTACCGCGATGGTCGCAGCACCATCGACGATCCGACCTTCTTCCTGACCCGCGACGGCGACCGCGATGCCGCGGGCGAACTCGTCGCCACCCTGACCGGCGTGCTGCGTGGTGATGCCCCGGGCACCCCCGAACCGCAGCATCCCATGCTGGGCAAAGCGATCGCCGCGCGCTTCCCCGCGCGCACCGAATGGCTGTGCGCTCAACTCGGCATCCCGCGCGCGGGTCTGCCGGTCGATGGCCCCGCGCAGGTCGATGCCCAACTCGCCGACATCCAGCCGCGCGGCCTGGTCCTGGTGTTCGCGTCTGGGTACCTCAGCAGCCCGGCGTCGATGTTCGGGCACACCTTGCTGCTGGTACGCGGGCGCGCGGACAGCCCGCTGCTCGCCCAGGGCGTGAACTACGCCGCTCAGGTGCCGGCGACCGGTTCGGATCCGTTCTCGGCGATCAAGGGCCTGTTCGGCGTCTACCACGGTCTCTTCAGCGTGCTGCCCTACCACCGCAAGGTGCAGGAGTACACCGACCTCAACCAGCGCGACCTCTGGGAATACGAGCTCGCGATGACTCCGGAGGACGTCAGGCGACTGATGCTCCACGCTTGGGAACTGCAAGGCATCTGGAGCAGCTACTGGTTCTTCGACGAGAACTGCTCGTTCAACCTCGCGGCCCTGCTCGAATCGGCCCGTCCCGGGCTGAAGCTGAGCCAACGCGCGGGCGCGTGGGTCCTGCCCGCGGACACCGTCCGCTGGGTCCGCGACGCCGGCCTGATCAGCTCGGTGAGCTATCGCC
>JACDEC010000299.1 GCA_013816645.1 Planctomycetota bacterium | reverse complement strand
CGCCGAGGCCGCCGCCTCGGCGACCGCGACCGCGGCGGTGGCGACGGCCAGCGCGGACTCGCGCTGCTCAGCTTCCTCGGATGAGAACGCTTTGGCCTCGAGCAGTTCCTTGGCGCGGGCCGCGTCCTTCTGCGCCTGGCCTCGGCGCGCGGTGGCGTCGGCAACCTGGGCCTCGGCACGCTGCACGGCCACCGTGAACGGTCGCGGATCGAGCTCGAGCAGCAGGTCGCCCGGTTTGACCAGCGCGCCTTCGAGGACGGCGACGCGCTCGAGGAAGCCGGAGACACGCGGACGGATCTCGACGGTCTGCACCGCTTCGAGTCGCCCGGGTGTCACCTGCCATTCGGCCTGGAGACGCTCGACGACGACGTAGATGGCGACCTCGCTGGGCGGGGGCATGCCGCCACCGCCGTGGCCCTGGTCGTGGCCCCCGCCAGCACCGCAGCCGACGATGGCGCAAAGGACGAACGCGAAGAGTGCAGTACGCATGGGAGTTCCTTGCGCCGGGATCGGGCGGCTCATCCGCGATCCGCGGCAACGGGTGCGGGAGCAATGACGGGTTCGGTGGGCGGGGTCGAGCCCGTTGGTTGCCAGCCGCCGCCGAGCGCCTTGGCCAGGCCGACCACGCTCAGCGCCATGGTCCGCCGCGCCTCGATCGCCTGGCGGCGGGCAAGTGCGGCGTTGTGGCTCTGGATCAGCACGGCGAGCAGGCGCTCCGCGCCGTGCTCGTAGCGCACTTGCACCAGTTTGAGCGCCCGCACGTGCGCGTCCGCGGAGGCGTCGCTAGCGCGCACCCGCTCCTGCGCGCGCGCCAGGCTGGCCAGGGCGAACTCCACGTCGGCGAAGGCGATCAACACCGCCTGCTCGTAGATGATCCCGGCTTGGACGGCGCGCGTGTCGGCGGCGCGCGCCTGACGGCGGATGCGACCTTGGGCGAGCAGCGGCCAGCGCACCGACGGACCGATCGACCAGAAGCGGCTGCCGTGATCGGTCAGGTTGTCCGTGGAATCGCTCTCCAGCCCGAAGGAGCCGGTCAGCGAGAAACGCGGGTAGAGGTCGCTCTCGATGACGCCGATGTCGGCGGTCGCCGCGGCCAGTTCGCGCTCGGCGCGGCGCAGGTCCGGGCGCCGCCACACCAGGTCGGACGGCAGTCCGGCTGCGAACATGCTCGCCGGCTGGGGGATGCGCATCAGCGTCGCAAGCCCGGTGAAGGCGTCGTCGCCGGTTTCGCCAGCGGTAGCGGCGAACACCTCGCCGGCGGGACGCGCGGCGAGCACCGCCAAGCGCGCCAGGGCTTCGCTGCGGCGGACGTCGAGGTCGGGGATCGCCGCCGATTGCGCAGCGAGTTCGGCGTCGGCCTGGGCGAGCTCCGATTCGGTCGTGGCGCCGGCGCCGACCCGCGCGGCGACCAGATCGCGGATGCGCTGCTGACCTGCGAGGTCCTCGCGAGCCACCGCCACCAGCTCCTGGGCGGCGACCAGGTCGAGGTAGGCGCGGGTGGTCTCGGCCGCCACGGTGGACAGCACCTCGCCGCGGGCGAAGGCCAGTGCCTCGAGGCGGGCGTCCTCGCGTTCGATCGCGCGGCTCAGGCCTCCGAACAGGTCGACCTCCCACGCGGCATCGAAGCCGAGTTCGAAGGTGTTGTTCGGTCCCGGCTGGGCGAAGGCCAGGTTCTCGCTGCCGCGCCGGCGTTCGGCGGCGGCGTAGGCGTCGAACTCGGGGTAACGGACCCAGGATACCGCGCCGCGGCGGGCGCGCGCCTCCTGGATGCGGGCCGCGGCCAGGGCGAGGTCGAGGTTCCTGGCCAGCGACTGCTCGACCAGCCGGTCGAGGCGCGGGTCGGCGAACGACTTCCACCAGGTGGGCAGCGCCACGGCGCCGGCGGCAGCCGGTTCGTGCCAGGCAGGGGTGGCCTTGGTCTCGGGCGTCTGGTAGTCGCGGCCCGGTCCGCAGCTGGTCAGCGTCAGCACGGTTGCGGTCAAGGTGAGTGCGCGGACACTGACAGAGGGCAGGGCTCGCATCAGGACTCCAGGACCGCCAGTACGTCGGGTTGGTAGGTGCGCGCGATCGCGGCCTCGGACAGCCCCAGCCCGCGCAGGCAGAAACGGGCCATCGAGCGGACCAGCGTCCCGGCATCGCAGCCGTAGTCGACGACCGGGCGCTCGGGCAGGCTGCTGACCTTGGTCATCAGGGCGGCGTGGACGGCAGTCCAGGCGCGCAGCCGCGCGTCCTCGAGCGACGCGGGCGGCGCATCGCAGTCGCCGCTCTCGGCGGCCGCCATCACGTTGCGCGCCAGGGTGTCGACCACCGATTCGGAGAGGATCGCCAGGGTCAGGCGCGCGAAAGTGCCGCAGGACAGCAGGCTATGGAGCATCAGGCGATTGCCGGTGGTCCGCGCCTCGGCCAGCTCCACCGGGGGCTGCGCGGTGTAGGTCATCAGCCGGTGGACCAGGATCGCCAGGGTGGTGGTGCTCGGCGGCAGGCTCTTCCAGTGGGCCCGCTCGTCCTCGCAATGCTGGCAGGCGTAGGCCTGCATGTCGGCGTAGAGCCGTTCCTTGGTCGGGAAGTACTTGAAGATCAGGGCTTCGGAGACTCCGGCGGCGTCGGCCAGGTCTCGGGTGGTCGCGCCATGGAAGCCCTTCTCGGCGAACAGCCGTTCGGCGGCGCGCAGGATCTCCACACGGCGCTCATCTGCAGACAGGCGGGGACCCATGGCCGGGCACTCTTGTGAGCAGACACTCACCTGTCAAGGGACAGGGGCCGGGGGAGCGGGGTCGGGGGCCTGCCCGCGGACTCAGCCGATGCGGACCGGTTCGCCGCGTTCGGCGCTGGCGTAGATCGCGTCGAGGATCTCCATCACCAGCAGGCCTTCCTCGCCGGTCGCCGAGTGCGGTTTGCCGTCGCGGATCGACTCGACGAAGTGGTGGTAGGCGCTGGTCACCGCCGGAATCGGCGGATGCGGCGTCAGGTCGAAGGGCACGCCTTGGCGCTCGAGGTGGATCGACGAGGTGAAATCGTAGCCCTCGCCGACGTTGTGCTGGATCAGCCCGCCCTCGGTACCGTACAGCCTGGTCTCCATGAACTCGTTCGGGCCCTGGTTGATCGCCCACGAGGCCTCGACCTCGAGCATGGCGCCGTCCTCGAAGCGGATCATGGCGAAGGCGCTGTCCTCGCAGTCGTAGGCCTTGCCCTGCTGCTTGGCCAAGCGGCTGGCGATCGGGTCGAAGGTGTTGGCCAGCACCCAGCGCGGCTTGGGATGGCCCATCAGCCACAGCGCGAGGTCGAGGCGGTGGACGCCGAGGTCGATCAGCGGACCGCCGCCGGAGAGCTTCTTCTGCCCGAACCAGCCGCCGAAGCCGGGCAGGCCGCGCCGCCGGTGCCACACCGTGCGGCCGGCGTAGACCTTGCCGAGCACGCCAGTGTCGACCTGCTGCTTGAGGAAGTAGGTCGCCGGGCTGAAGCGGTAGCTGAAGTTGATCATCAGCCGGCGCTTGGCTTTGGCGGCGGCGGCGAGCATCTCTCGGCCCTCGGCGGCGGTCATCGCCATCGGCTTCTCGCACAGCACGTGCGCGCCGGCCTCGAGCGCCTGGATCGCCAGGGGGGCGTGGAAGGCGTTCGGCACCGCCACCGAGACGATGTCGGGCTTCATTTCTGCGAGCATGGCCGCGGCGTCGGCGAAGGCCTTGCAGCCGAACTCCTTGGTCGCCGCTTCGGCACGGACACGGTCGGTGTCGACCACCGCCACCAGCTTGGCGTCCTTGTGCTCGCTGTAGGCTTTGGCGTGACCGCGGCCCATGCCGAGGCCGATGACGGCGCAGGTGATCATGCTGGGGATCCTTTCGATGGTGCGGATGAGGTCAAAGCGCTGCGATCGATCGTCCGCCCGGTGCGGCCCGTGCAGGACGAGGTTGGTGACATGGGAACCTCCGCCCTTCACTACTTCCCTCACTACTTGCCCGGTCCTCCGGTCGAGGCGCCTCGAAGGACGCGTCTGGTGCGATGGTGCCGGTCACCGCGCCGGAACCTCGTCGACCACGAAGCGCTCGGTCGCCTGCTCGACCGGCACGTGGGCGCAGCCGAGCGGGAAGCGACCTTCCGGCCGGGCCCAGTGCACCGCGTTGGTCAGCACGCGCTGGACGATCGGGTGGTGGTAGGTCGGGTAGGTCTCGTGGCCCGGCCGGAAGTAGAAGATCTTGCCGGCGCCGCGCCGATAGGTGACGCCGCTGCGGAAGACCTCGCCGCCCTGGAACCAGCTGAGGAACACCACCTCCTCGGGATTGGGGATGCCGAACGGCTCGCCGTACATCTCTTCGCGGTCGATGGTGAAGTTGGTGGCGCCGATGCCCTGGGCGATGGCGTGGCCGGGGTTGCACACCCAGACGCGTTCGCGCTCGTCGGCGATGCGCCAGGTCAGGTCGCAGCCGGTGCCCATCAGGCGCTTGAAGATCTTCGAGCCGTGGCCGCTGTGCAGCACGATCAGGCCCATGCCTTCGAGTACGCGCTTGTGCACGCGCTCGACGATGCGGTCGTCGACCAGGCCGTTGCCGACGTGGCCCCACCAGGTGAGTACGTCGGTCCGCTCCAGCACTTGCTCGGTGAGGCCGTGCTCGGGCTGGTCCTGGGTGACGGCGTTTGCACGAAGCTCGGAGTCGCGGTTGAGCGCCGCAGCGATGCAGCCGTGCATGCCGATGGGGTAGATCTCCGCCACCAGCGGGTTCTCGCGCTCGTGGATGTTCTCGCCGAAGACCGTGACGTTGATCGGCATAGGACCTCTTCGTGCACCATCCTTGCTGGGGATGACGCGATCGCGCGGATCCTACCGGTTGCCAAACCGTCACCAATCGGACGCTGACGACATGACTTGGATATTTCCGATACGGGCGCTGCCCGCCGAACCGCTCGACGTTGCCGGCCTACGCGCGCTGCTCGCGCGCGCGCTCGCCTCGCTGTCGGCCCAGGTCAGCGC
>JACDEC010000298.1 GCA_013816645.1 Planctomycetota bacterium | reverse complement strand
GGCCGTGGCCGAGGGCGAACGCGCGCGCGCTGAAGGCGAGCGCGCGCGCGCCGAGGAGGCTCGTCGCCGGGCCGATGCCAGCCTGGTCACCGCCGAGCTCGAACGGTCGCGCACCGCCGCGGCATTGGAGCGCGAGGCTGGCCTCCACGGGGTCGCCGAACGCCAGACCTACCTGGCGGCCGTGTCCTTGGCGAGCGAACAGATCGCCCACGACGAGTTCGCGTCATCCGGCGTAGCGCTCGAGTCGTGCCCGGCCCAGCTGCGCGACTGGGTATGGCGTCGTCTGCGGCTGCTGTGCCAACAGCACGTCGCCATGCTCGTCCAGCGGCCGGGCGCGGTCACCGCCTGCGCGCTGGCCGCCGATTGCTCGACCGTGGCCAGCGGCGCGTCCGATGGCTCGGTGGATGTCGTCGATCTGGCGGGCGCGCGCACCTCAGCGCATTTCAAGGCGCACGCCTCGGCAGTCCGCGCCATCGCCATCGCGCCCGATGGCACGCAGGTCGTCACCGGCGGAGGCGACACGACCGTGCGGGTGTGGGCGGTCGGACAGGACAAGGCGTTGCATATCCTCTTCGGTCACGATCACCCACTCAGCGCTGTCGCCTACGACCAGGCGAACGGGCTGATCGTCAGCGCCGACGACGGCGGAGACCTGCTGCTCTGGGATGCCGGCCAGGGGAAGCTGCTGCGCAAGCTCGGCAAGCTGGCGGCCACGGTCCATCTGCTTGCCTTCGACCTGACCGGGATCGTCGCCGGCACGGCCGACGGCGGACTCTGGCGCTGGAGCCGCGCCGGCCAAGCCGCCGATGCGGTTCGCCTCACCGGCGTCCCCCTGGCGCTCTCCCGGGATGGCGCGCAGGTCGCCGTGGCTCGCGGCACCAGCGCGATGATATGCGCCGCCAGCGATGGCCGGGTGCTCAGCACATTGCTCGGCCACAGCCAGGATATTCTGTCCGCGGCATTCTCGACCGACGGCAGCGCGGTCGCCACCGGCAGCGCCGACACCACCGCCCGCATCTGGTCCACCAGCGACGGCAGTCAACGCCGCCGGTTGAGCGGCAACGCCAGTCGGGTGGTGTCGGTGACCTTCACCGCCGATGCGACGGGCGTGATCACCGGTTCAGCGGATGGCACGGTCCGCTTGTGGGATGCGCGGCAGCGTCGCGACCTCACCGCGATCGACACCGGCAAGACCCCGGACGCGGCCAGCGCCTGCGACAACGGCAGGCAGGTGCTCGTCGGATCCGCCGATGGCACGGTGGTGCTGTGGGACCTCGGCACGCGCAGCGCCGTCGTGCGCGTGTCGCTTGGTCGTCCGGTGCGTGCGACCGCACTGTCGCCGGATGGCGAACTCATCGCCGCCGCCGGCGATGGGGGCTTCTGCCAGCTGTGGTCCCGTCGTGATGGGACGCGGCAGGTGACCATCCTCTGCCCACCGTCGCCGGTGCACGCGTTGGCCTTCAGCCCCGACGGCAATCGGATCCTCACCGCATCCGGGGACGGCCGCATCCGCGCCTGGGGGATCTCCGACGGTCGGGAGAACTACTTCGCAGTCGGTCACGCCGGTCCGGTGCGTTGCCTGGCCTATACCAGTGATGGCGAGCGCTTCGTCAGCGGTGGCGACGATGGCACGGCGCGCGTCTACAAGTCCCACAACGGCGAAGGCGTCGCGGTGCTCGAGGTCGGCGACGCCGCGGTCCGCGCCGTGGACTTCGCGCCCGAGCGCGGGCTGATCCTGGCCGCCAGCGGGCAGGACGTGCATCTGTTCGATGTGGTCACCAACCGCGTGCGCCAATCCCTGCGCGGCCATACCGGCACGATCCTGACCGCGCGGATCCTCGCCGACGGCAACCGTATCCTCACCGGGTCCGAGGACGCCACCGTGCGTATCTGGGATACCGACAGCGGTCGCAATCTGATCGTCCTGCGCGACCACGCCGGCGGGGTGCTCTCGGCGCAGCAGGGCAACGAGTTCGCCCCGGTCGTCTCCACCGACCGGGCGGGCAGAATCCTGGTCTGGCAGGCGGTCGATCCGGTCGACGGGGAACGCTGATCAGCGTCGCCAGCTGGACCCCTGAGCCCGACCCGCTGCCGGTGCCTGACAGCATAAGTACTGCGCCACAGCCCGCATCGGCAGCGATGCGACCGCGACGGAGCGCATTTTCTGGCCTTTTTACCGTGTCACAGGCATCAGGGAGTCGAGGTGCAGCATGAACCTATATCAATTGAGCTAATATCGAATTAAGGTACATATTGGTGCATGAGCCAGCGCCTTGGATTCACGCTCTTCGAAGTCGCCGCTTCGCTGGCGTTGATCGCGGTGGCCGTGACCAGCGTGCTCATGCTCTTCCCCGTCGGCCTCAAGACCCAGCTGCACTCGCGCTATCAGCTCTACGCGGCGGTGAAGGCCGAGGAGATGGCCGAAGCCTTCCTGCAGGGCGACACGTTCTCGGCGTACACCGATACCGAAACGCCCGCGCCCTGGGACGCGCCGATCGGCTACCGCAGCCAGGCGCCCGACCTCGAGTGCAAGCTCAGCTCGACGCGCTACGGCGTCTGGCCGGTGCCCGACGCCATCGCCCGGCGCATCGACAGCGATGGCGACGTCATCAAACGCCTGCTCGACGACGGCGCGCAACTCTCCTACAGCCAGCCGCTGTCGACCACCGGCGAGGCGACCTGGGTGTGGGGCGCGAACAACTGGGCGTCGGGCGGCAACGCCATCGCGATGCCCAACGAGAGCCAGAAGCTGGTCTTCGCGGTCGTCGGGTCGCCCCAGCACAACGCCCTGCCCACGCTGCCCGCCAAGCGTTGGCCGTACTACTCCGCCTACCCGTCGCCGCCCCTCCACATCAATCGTCGTGGCGGCATGCACATGCCGGCGTGGGGCAAGATGGTGCCCAACTGGCCGCGCGGCAACCAATGGCCGCTGTTCGCTTGGGAGGCCTCGGCGCCCGGGACGCCGCAGCCCGGCACCGATCCGGACATCGCCGTGGTCATGGACGCCTACCTCCGGCCGGGAACCGCGTCGCAGAGCTACACCGGAGTCCTGTCGACCTACACCGGGATGTCGCCGTCGCTGACCGCGCTGACCGAGGCCGGCGCGCTGACCTACCTGCAGGCGGCCTTGTGGTACTGCGAGCGCAAGGGACTCACCCCGGCGTTCTATGATCCGGCGGTGCTCGACGGCACCCTCGATTTCGACGCTTCGCCCGAGGAGTGGAAGCAGGTCCAGGGCATGCGCTTCCTCGCGCACGCCGCGGCCTGCATGACGCGCTGGAAGACCTTGGCGCAGCTCGGCGGACAGCCGTCGACCGGCCCGGGATACGCCGTGCCCTCGGCGACGCCCTTCGGCGCCTCGACGCCGAGTCCCGCATACACCCTTACTCACGACAAGATCACCTATCTCCACGAACGCTGCCTGCGCCTGGCCTGCGCCTTCGCCTCGCGCTATCCCTATGACTGGTCGGTGCCCCGCCCGATCAATCGCGCGCAGATGATGGATTTCCCGCTGATCGAATACGACCTGTTCTCGCCGCCGCGCACCGGCCTGCAGTTCAATCAGGGGGCCGACACCGCGGCGCAATGGCGTCCGCTGCCCGCTTCGCCGATCAGCAACCCCGGCGTCGGCATGATGTTCCCCGATCAGGCGATGAATCCGATCCCCGATGCCGGGGTGCGGATCAGCAACCCCGCGCAGTACCGCGCGATCTGGGCGCCCCGCGACCTGCCCGGCCCCGGGCCGAGCGATCATGTGACGCTGACCGCGCCTTTCGAGCCCGCCGAACGCACCCGCATGATCGTCTTCTGGGCGGTCGACTGGATGTCCTACGAGGACGTCGAGACAGCGCCGAGCGCGGCGATCGACGCCAGCAAGTTCCCGTTCCTGGCGCCGTTGACCCGCTGGCAGGGCGCGACCGAGATCCCGCTGGAGAAGCGTGAGCGCATGAAGCGCCAGTTCACCGCCTTCCAGATGGACCCGCCGTTCTGCAATCCCGAGCGCTGGAATATCTGGATGAACGACATGCGCCTCGCGGGGACCGGCATCGCCGGCGAAACCCGGGCGATGACCGCCTTGACCAACTCGATCGGCGATCTCGACTGGGACACCGCCGCGTGCAAGCGCTTCAGCGGAGTCTACGGCGCGGATCGCAACCTGAACCGCGTCCTCGATCGCGGACCGACGCCGCGCAGCGCCCGCATGCGCGCCATCGAAGTCGCGCGCTTCCTCTACTACGACCCCCGCGTCCCCGTGATGTTGCGCTAGGAGGCCCAGATGCGTCCAGCATTCAGCTTGATCGAGCTGCTCCTCTCCATGGCCCTCGGCCTGGTGGTGATGGGCGCCGCCACGGCCGCCTTCAAGGTCGCCGCCGGTGCGGTCAGCCTCTCCAACCGGCTCGCGCTCGAGAATGCGTTGATGCGCGAGGGCGTGCACCGCGCGCGGCACGAACTCGACTTCTGGACCGACTACGACGACCCGCAGGACCCGCTGCGCCAGCCGATGCGCGCGATGCAGGTCGACCACAAGGACAATGTGGCGCGCGGCATGCCGTTCACCCCCTTGAGCGCGGTCGCCGAGTTCGCGCGCAGCGGTTCAGCGGGGACCGACTCAGCGCGCGGCTGGGATCCGGTCAACGATACCTGGGCGCCCCACGATGCGCGGACTTGGTTCCGCGGCAATCCCGCCGAGAAGGCGATCCTGCCCAACGAGCGCACCAAATGGGCGACGCGGACCATGCCTGACAGCGACCTGCGTTTCGGTCGCTACGCGATCTTCAGCGGCCTGCAGGCCTCGTTCTCGGCCAGCGAACTGGCGAATTTCAGCGAATGCGGCGGACCGTCCTATGGCGACGTGACGGTGGCCAACACCTGGCACGCCAACCAGGTCAAGGGCACGATGGCCGCCTTGGGCTTCTACGGCGCGATGGACTACCTGCCCGCCAACACGATCTGGGCCTACTACCAG
>JACDEC010000297.1 GCA_013816645.1 Planctomycetota bacterium | reverse complement strand
GGCGCGGATCCCGATGGCGTGTTCGGTCGGCGCAGGCTGCCGGAGATCGGACTGGTGGTCCGCACCGTCCCCGGGGTGCCGATCGTGCGCGAGCTGCCGGATCCGATCCGCGGGATCGCGCCTGAGGACAACGGGGTCGCTGTCATCGAGGTGCGCACCGCGGCTTGCTGGACCAATGCTTCCATCTTCGGCTCGGGTCGCTCCGGCACGTAGGTCGCGCAGCTGCAGGCGAGGTGCCAGGCCATCTTCTCAGGTGCGGTCGTCCAGTCGGCATCGCCGCGCAGCACGACCTCAGGAATGTGTTCCAGGCAGAACGGGCAGACCCACTGGCCGGTCGCGTTGGTGTAGCGCCACAGCGGGAACTGCAGGAGTTCGCGCAGGTTCTCGGCGAGGCTGACCGCGCGCATGCCCTGGTCGCGCGCCTTCTGGACCGTGGCGGCTGGATAGACCACGCCGCGTTGGAAGGCCGTGCAATGGCCGAGGTGGTTGACCATCGCCTGGATGGTGAAGCTGTCGAACCGCCCGTTGGTCAGGCGCACGCTCTCGACGCGCTTGAGGCTGGTCGGGCTGTACCAGAACCCTTCATGATCGAACACCTGCCAGGCGGCGTCGCTCGCCGCGCGGTGGGCGATGTCCTCGAAGGTCTTCTTCGCCGCGATGGTCTCGTCGGGATGGCAGGCGCCGCTGCCGCCACGGTAGACGCTGCAGCGCCGCGCGAGGTGGCTCTCGATCGCGCGCACCAGGGCGGCGCGGCTGTCGTCGTGGCCGCGCACCCCGGCCAGGCAGTACGGGCAGATCCAGGCGCCGTTCAGCGCGAAGTGCTGCCAGGACGGATCCTGGGCGAGGCGGGTCTTGACCTGCGAGGCCAGCGCGCCGACCGCGCCCAGGGACGCGGATCGCTTGTTCCCGGCATTCGAACCGCGTTGCTGGTCGTTCACTCGAACCCGACCTTAGGATCGTCGACTAGGCCATCAACCGTTTGTTAGGCAAAGATGTGGAAAGTTGGCCGACAAATCACGGACTTTGCGCGGCTTCGGCTTCGCGATCACGTACCCCATAGAGCGGCAACCAGAAGCCGCCGAGCACCGCCAGGATCACCACCGCCATCGGTCCGATCACCAGCCCCTTCGCGCCGAAGGCGAGCAGGCCGCCGATCAAGCTCAGGAAGAGCATGAAGCCCATCCATTCCCCGCGTTTGTCCAGACCGCGGGTCAGGCGTTGGCCGAGGTAGTCGACGAGGTAGCCGGCGGCGAATCCGGCGACCGCGATGCCGATCGCGCGCGCTTGGTACTGCTGGGCCCACAGCAGGCTGGCGAGCGGCAGCCACACCGAGGCGAAGCCGATCACCGGGATCAGGCTGAGCACGGTCGCGACCGCGGCGACCACGAAGAAATTGATCCCGGCCAGCGCCCAGGCGATGCCGCCCAGCGCCAACCCCTTGGCGACCGCGGAGGCGACGTGGTCGTTGAGCAGGTGCAGCACGACGTGGCGGAAGCGCCGGCGCAGGAGTTGGCGCTGATCGTCGGCAAGCGGCGCGTGGGCGAGCAGGGTGCGCACCAGCCACGGGCCCCGCTCGAAGAACGCGAACAGCAGGATGACCGCGAGCACGGTCTGGGCGAGGAAGCCGCCGTTGCCGCTGGCGATCATCTCGAGCACCGCCTGGTTGCGCGAGTGACCGAAGGCATCCATCAGGAAGCGGCGCACGGCTTCGGGGTCGAGCGGCAGGTCGGGATAGAGGGTGAGCGACTCGGCCGCCTGGTGGGCGGCGAGATCGGCGACCTTGGCGACCTGGGCTTCGTCGCGCAGCGCCAGACCGAGGAGCACCGCCGGCGTGTCCGCGGGACGCTCGAGGCCGGTGAGCAGCAGCAGCGCCACCGGGCTGACCAGCATCGCGACCAGGATCGCGGTGGCGGCGCCGGCGCTGATGCTGCGGCGCCAGCCTTCGGTGACCCGCGGCAGCAGGCGGGTGGTCAGGCGGTGGATGGGCAGGAAGAGGATGGCGTAGGTCATCGCCGCCATGGACGCCGCGAGCAGCGCCGGATCGCGCAGCGGCGCGAAGACCATCGCGACCATCGCCACCGCCAGCACCAGCAGGCCGAGCATGACCAGGTGCGGGAGCCAGGCGCGGATGGTGGCCTGCGGCCCGTCGATCGGTCTGGTCAGCGCCGCGGGCAGGACTGGAGCAGGGTCCGGGGAGCTCGTCGGGTCGCGCGGGGAGTCGAAGCCTGGATATTCAGGCGGCGGCTGCGGATCGTCCATGTGCCTTCCCCGCCGCGCGCGCGCGCATGCTCAACGCCCGTGCCGCAGCCGCTCGGCCAGGTAGTTGTCGAGGTTCGGGTTGGCCTCGATCGCCGCCGCCGTCGCTTCGACGTCGTAGTCGACGCGGCGGAAGACCACGCGCGGCGCGCCGGGATCGGTGTCGAGCAGGCAGTAGCAGGCGCGCAGATCGCCATCGCGCGGCTGGCCGACCGAGCCGATGTTGATCAGCGCCTTCTCGTCGGGTTCGACGAAGTAGGTGTTGGCCCACAGTTCGGTGGGCGGGGTGAAGCTGTGATCCTGGAGGAAGACGCCGGGCACGTGGGTGTGGCCGACGAAGCAGACGTGCGGGATCAGGGTGAAGATCTCGTCCATCTTGGCGACGTTCTGCGCATCGCGCGGCATCACGTATTCGCGGGTCGGCTGCCGGGGGCTGGCGTGGGTGAAGAGGAAGTGGCCGTCGCGGGCGTGCAGCTGCAGGTTCTCGAGGATGTGCCAGCGGTTGCGGCGCACCTCGTCGTCGCCGTCGGTCTTGAGGAAGTCGCGGGTCCAATCGATCGCGCGCTTGGCGCGGGGATTGAAGTTCTCGGCGCCGTAGATGAGCGCTTCCTCGTGGTTGCCCATCAGCACCGCGCCGCAGCGGCGGACGAGATCGAGGCACTCGCCTGGATAGGGGCCGTAGCCGACCACGTCGCCCAGGCAGATGATCCGCTCGGCGCCGTTGGCCTCCATGTCGGCGATCACTGACGTCAATGCCGCCAGGTTGCCGTGGATGTCGCTGATCAACCCCTGGATCATGGTCCCATGACTTGAATGACCGATACCCAGGACTCAAGGGGCAGGCCGACATCATCGACATGTTCGCAGTCACATGGCTGGCAAGGGGTTGTGAGGGTCGACCGGGTCGCTGGCACCCCCTTGGCGGCGGCCCGGCGCGCCCACACTCCAGCCTCTCCCGATGCGCCCGCCTCCGCTCGCCCTGCTGCAATGGTCCAATCTGCTGGTCGGATGCGGCAGCTTCCTCACCGCCATGGTCAGCAACGGACTGTGGACCAGCGTGGGCTGGTCGTTCTGGAGCATCGGCCTGGCGATGACCATCGGCAGCCTGTGCTACGCCGGCTGCGTCATCATCGGCGGACGCCTCGCCGACCACTGGGGACGGGCGCGTACCGCCCTGCTCGGCGCGGCGATCGGAGCGCTGGGCTGCGCCCTCGCGGTCGCCGCTCCGGGACCCTCGGTCGCCCTGGTGGCGACGATGCTGGCTTTCGCCGGTCCGGCGCTGTTCTTCCCCGGTTGCGCCGGATTGTTCTCGGACGCGGAGGGCGCCAGCGGCGCGGCGCCAGTGCCTCTGCATGTCAAAGTCTCGAAGTACAACCTGGGATGGTCGGCCGGAAACTTCTGCGGTTTCGCTGGTTTCGCCCTGCTCGCTCAGGCCGATGTGCGCATCGGCTTCGCAGTCGCCGGCGCGGCTTTCCTCGCGGTTATCGCGTTGCTCTGGCATTGGCGCAGCTTGCCGCCGCGTCCGCCGGCTCCCGCGGGCGACCGTGCTCCGCATCCCGCGTTGCCGCGCTTGACCATGACCGCGCGCGTCGCGCTGCTGCTCTGCTGCATGCTGAGCATGGGCATGATCTCGGCGATCTCGCGGGCGCTCGCCGGCACCGCCGGAGACGATGCGCGTGGCTGGGCTGGGTTGACTCTGGCCTGTTATTCAGGCGGTTACGTCATCACCTTCATGGTCTTCGGCCATTGGGCGGGATGGGTGCTGCGACCATGGCGGATGTGGACGCTGCAGATCGCCTTCCTGGTCGGCGCCCTGGGGATCTGCGCGTTGGCGCTTGGCGCGATGGTGACGCCGACACTACTGGCGGCGTGTGGCGCCCTGATCGGTGTCGGCTTCGCCTCCTGCTACACCACGAGCATCTATTACAGCCTGCGCCTCCCTGACGGGGTCGGCCGTGCGGCCGGACTGCATGAAACCTTCATCGGCGTGGGCAACACCCTGGGACCGCTGGTGTCGGGGTTGGCGCTGAGCGGCTGGTCGATGTGGGCGGTGGGCAGCGATCTGCTCGGGCTCGGTTGCTACCTCGTTGCCGCGGCGGTGATCTGCCTCGGGGTCCAGGCCGTGCTGATTCCGGCGGCGGTTCGCCTCGGCGCGCGCTGATCTGCGCTTGAGTCTCCGAATTGGGTTCATATAAACCCGATGTGACCGACGATCCGGTTTTCGCGCCACCCCCGCCGCGGCCGCTCCCCGGCCGCGGCGCATCGTGGCAGCCGCCCAACCGCTTCGAGCGCATCCACCTCGCCGCGGATCCCGACCTGCCGCCGGACGAGCAGCCCTCGCCGGCGACCGTGTTCCTCGAGGACACGACGCGCACGATCATCGCCACCAACGACAGCCCCGACGTCGGCTTCGAGGCCAGCTTCAATCCCTACCGCGGCTGCGAGCACGGCTGCATCTACTGCTACGCGCGGCCGACCCACGAATGGCTGGGCATGTCGGCCGGCACCGACTTCGAGTCGCGCATCCTGGTCAAGAGCCGCGCGCCGGAACTGCTGCGCAGCGAGTTGTCGGCGCCGGGCTGGCGCCCCAAGCTGGTGGTCGCCAGCGGCGTCACCGACTGCTATCAGCCCGTCGAACGCCGGCTGGGCCTGACCCGCCGTTGCCTCGAGGTGCTCGCCGAATTCCGTAATCCCGTCGGGGTGATCACCAAGAACCACCTGG
>JACDEC010000296.1 GCA_013816645.1 Planctomycetota bacterium | reverse complement strand
CGTCGGGCCTGGCCCTGATCGTGGCGCTGGTGGTCGGCTGGCGCTGGCCCGGCTCGGCGCGCGCCGGGCTGCCGGCCCTGGCCCTGCTCGCCGCGGGGCTGTCCGCCCTGCGACTGTCCGAGCACTGGGCCTTGTGGCCCTGCGAGGCGCTGTGCGCCGGCGGCGCGCACTACCAGCGCATCTTCACCGTACCGATCCTGCCCTTGGCGCTGGCGCTGCAGATCGCGGTCGCCGGTTCGGCGCTGCGCGACCGGCACCGCGACCACTTATCCGCATGCACCCAGGCCCTGGCCTGGGCGGCGCTCGGCGCCACCGCCTATTTCCTGTTCGTGGCCTGGCGGCTCGGGGTGCGCTGCCCGCATTGCTTCGCGGTGCACACCGTCGTCCTGTGCTACCTCGGCGCCCTGGTGCGCGAGCCAACGCCGTGGGTCGATCGGGTGGCGATGGCGGCGCTGGTCGGCTTGGCGCTGCACGCCGGCTTCCATCCCGCCCTGGTGCGCGACGGCATCAACCTCGACTTGCCCGAAGTCACGTCCACCACCGCCCTGACGTCGGAGGGCAAGCTGGCCTACGCCGCCGCCGACGGCAGCCGCCGACGCGGGAGCAGCGACGCCCCCCTGATTGTCGAACTGGCCATCGACTTCCAATGCCGGGTGTGCGCCGAGCAGCACGCCCACCTGATCGACGCGCTGCAGCCCGCGCTGAGCGCCGGGAAGGTCGAACTGGTCACCCGCCACGTCGTGCGCAAGAGCGAACCGTCGGGTCGCCGGCTGGCGCGCTGGGCGGCCGCCGCCGCGATCGTCGGCGAGGACCAGTACCAATTGTACTGCGCGACGATGCTCGGCAGCCGACCGGGCGCCGACGAGAGCGCCTTGCGCGTGCGACTGCGCGAGGCATTGGATCCGCTCAGCCTCGACGGCATCGTCGATCGCCACGCCGCGGTGGTCGACCGATTGGTCGGCGACGATCTGCGACGGCTGCGCGAACTCCAGGCGACCGCGCAGACCCCCCAAGCGATCCTGGTGGCGCGCGACGACGGTCGAGTGCTCGGGCGCTGGGAAGGCGCCTTCGATACCACGGCGTTGGTGCGGGCGGTCGAATAGCGACCGGCTGCGGCCGTCTTGGTAGACGGTGAAATGGCGATGAGGCCTCTTTCCCGGCCAACTGCGGATCGGCTACAATGGCGGGTGATTTCCGACGGGCTCGACCGCCCGCCCGACCACTACCATCGAAGGAGCCGTCATGAAACGCACTACCCTGCTGAGCACTGCCCTGCTGGCCATTGCCGGTCTCGCCGGAGCGGCCGAGTCCGACGGCGGCCTGATCCCGATCGACCAGGTGCCCGTCGAGGTGCGCACCGCCATCGAACGCGAAGCCCAGGGCGTCCCAGTCACCGACATCGAACGCGATATCGAGGACGGCCGTGTGGTCTACGAGGTCAAGGTCAAGCAAGCCGGTCTCGACCGTCGCTTCACGGTCGCCGAGGACGGCAGCGTGGTCACGGGACGGTCGACGACGCCGATGCACCAACAGGTCGACGCCAACGGCGAGCAGCTCACGCTCACCGACCTGCCGGAACCCGTGCGCGCGGTCGTCGAAACCCGCACCGCCGGTCACGAGATCCGCGGGATCGAACGCGGACTCGATGAAGGCCGCGAAGTCTTCCACGTCCGCATCCGCCAGGACGGCCTCGATCAGCGCCTGACCGTCGCCAGCGATGGCACGGTGATCGCGGACCGCGACTTCAAGCCCGGTGACGACGCCGGCCACAGCAGCGGCTCCGAAGGCGACGAGGATGCCTGGCAGGACACCAAGCAGGGCACCCGCGAAGCCTGGGAGAAAACCAAGGAAGGCAGCGGCAAGGCGTGGGACAAGACCAAGCAGGTCTCCGGCGGCGCCTGGACCGATGCGCGCGCCGCGTTCGACGAAGACGGCCTGACCCTGGAGACCGTGCCCGCGCCGGTTGCCGCGACGCTGCGCGCCGAGGCGGGCAGCAACGAGGTCCAGGACATCGATGTCGAAGCCAAGGGCGGCAAAATCTGGTACGAGGCCGAGATCCGCGTGAAGGATGGGCGCAACCGCAGCATCCTGATCGCCGAAGATGGCGCCCTGCGCGCCGATTGATCGGAGGCGCAAGGGGCTGAACAAGGCGCCTTGAACATTCCGCGTGGTCGGCGGGACCGGGCTATGCTCGACTCCGGCGCCATGGCGGAGTGGCCACGCGCCGGGCCGCAAGCCCGGAAACCCACGTTCGAATCGTGGTGGCGCCTCCAGACAGCGAACGACCTCCGCGGCAACGCGGAGGTCGTTCCGTTTCACGGAGTCGCCGAGCGCTCGAAGGCGGTGAAGAACCCTGCCCACGCCAGCGCGGCAGCGTACACACGCTCGGTTATGCTGCCCTCGGCGCTATGGCGGAGTGGCCACGCGCCGGGCCGCAAGCCCGGAAACCCACGTTCGAATCGTGGTGGCGCCTCCAAACATTCAGTGACCCCCGCGCGCCGCGCGGGGGTCACTGATTTTCGGAAACGGTCGGCGGGGCGCCGTCGACGCCCTGACGAATCTAGATGTAGTGGCGCAAGTCCTGGACCAGCACCAGGAAGTCGGTGAAGACGGCCGGCTTCACCAGGTAGGCCTGGGCGCCGAGCGCCAGGCAGCGTTCGCGGTCCTGCGGGCGATTGGAGGTCGTCAGCATGACGGTCGGCACGTCCTTGAGCCGGGGATGCTGCTTGCAGAAGGCGAGCAGTTCCGACCCGTTGACCCGCGGCAGATTCAGGTCCAGGACGATCAGGGCGAGCGCCGGGCCTTCCGGTTGCTGGCCGAGCTGCGCCAACAGCCGCTGGGCCTCTTCGCCGCCCGCGGCGGTCAGGAAATCGACTTCCATGTGGTTCTCAGCGAACGCCTCCTCGGTCAGGGCGATGTCGCCGGGATTGTCATCGACCAGCAACACCCGGGGGAGTCCCATTGAGGGACGATCGTGCGCATGCGGAGCCCCACGCCAAGCTGCGAAGATCCCACGCCGGGACGGTTGTATACATCTGTCGGTCGCTACGATCGGGGACGCAGGTGGTTATACCCGCCCTGACCGCCTTTCGGCCCCCTTGGATAACGTTGGCAGGCGGGTCATGGCGGGCAGCGTTCCAGGTTCATGATCGCCTCCGTTCCGCAGTGCCGTTGGAGAGGACTCATGCTGTCGCAACACGTCAATATTCTCATGGTCGAGGACAATCCGGGCGACGCCCAGTTGCTCCAGGAGTACCTCAACGAGGGCCTCGGTTCCGGCTATAAGATCACCCACTGCGACCGTTTGGGCGAGGCGCTCAGCTACCTCGACCGCAGCGATTGCGACATCATCCTGCTCGACCTGTCGCTGCCGGATTCGCGCGGCCTGCCGACCTTCCTGAACCTCCATGGCAAGGCCTCGGACATTCCGATCGTCATCCTCACCGGCTTCGACGACGAGAGCCTCGCCGCCCAGGCGATGCAGCGCGGCGCCCAGGACTATCTCCCCAAGAACTCGCTCGATGGCCAGCAGCTCGCGCGCACCATCCGCTACGCGATCGACCGCAAGCAGTGGGAAGAGACCATCCGCGCTCGCGAGGAACGTATCAACCGGATGCAGAAGATGGAAGCCATCGGCCGGCTCTCCGGCGGCATCGCCCACAATTTCAACAACATCCTCACCGCGATCATCGGCAACTGCGAGTTGCTGCTGCCGCGCGTGGTCAGCGATCCCAAGGCTCTGCGCTACACCGAGGCGATCCAACGCGCGGCCCAGCGCGCGTCGTCGCTGACCCGCGAGCTGATGGCGTTCTGCCGCAAGCAGCCGATGCACCCGCAGCCCGTGCAGATCAACGACGTGATCCGCGACATGGAGCAGCTGCTGCACGGCGTGATCAGCAAGGAGATCGCCTTCACCTTCGAGCTCGACAAGGATCTCGGCCAGATCCTCGCCGACCCGGTGCAGGTCGAGCAGATCATCCTCAACCTGGTGCTCAACGCGCGCGACGCGATGCCCGAAGGCGGCAAGATCAGCGTCAAGACCACATCGCTGACCACCACCCAGCCGATCGACGGCCAGCCCGACCGGGTGCCCGCCGGTTCGTACGTCGTGATGTCGGTGGTCGACACCGGCAAGGGCATCGACCCCGTGGTCATCCCGCACATCTTCGAGCCCTTCTTCACCACCAAGGATGAGGGCAAGGGCACCGGATTGGGACTCGCCACGGTCTACGGCATCTGCAAGCAGAACCACGGCTTCATCCACGTCGCCAGCGGCGGCGCGGTCAGCGGCACTGCGTTCACCATCTACCTGCCGCGCCAGGCGGGCGAGGTGCGCATCGCCGAAACCGAGACCAAGCGCGAGCCCGCCCACAAGGGCTCGGAGACGCTGCTGCTGGTCGAGGACGAGAGCAACGTCAGCTCGGTGCTGGCCGAACTGCTCGGCGAGCAGGGCTACAACGTGCTGATCGCCGAGAACGGCGAGGAGGCCCTCGCCCTGTTCCAGAAGAACGCCGATCGCATCGCCGTGGTGGTCAGCGACATCCACATGCCGGGGATCAACGGCTACGAATTCGCCCGCCGCCTCAAGGCGCTGGCGCCGAACACCAAGATCATCCTGATCTCGGGCAACGCCGAGGACCGGGCGTCGAAGGAGCGGGACGACACCCTGGTCGCGGCGCTGCTGCCCAAGCCGTTCAGCTCGCAGACCCTGACCAAGACCATTCGCGCGGTGATCGGACCCAAGCAGGCCAACAAGAAGGCCTGAGCCGAGCGCTCAGCGCCGGAAGCGCGCGAGCAGTTCCGCCGACGGTCGCACCGCCGCCACCCGCCATCCTCGCCACGACGAGGTGATGCGCGAGGTCACGCCGACCAGGCGTCCCGCCCCGTCGACCACCGGTCCACCGCTGTCGCCCGCGCTGGTCGGCGCGTCGTGGTAGACCACGGCGTCGCTGTGTTCACCCGGACAGGGCCGCACGTGCAG
>JACDEC010000295.1 GCA_013816645.1 Planctomycetota bacterium | reverse complement strand
ACGTGAGCCAGCGCGGCGACCGCGTTGACCCGCACCCCGCCGCTCGGGTCTCGCAGCAACGGGATGATCGCCTTGGCCGCGCGGGGCTCGCGCCGCGCCGCCAGCGCGAGCAGCGCGTGCAGGCGCACGCTCATGTGCGGATCGGCCAGCGACGCTGCGAGCACCGGGAAGACGCGGCGGTCGGTGAAGGGGGTCAGCGCCTCCTGGGCCCAGCGGCGCACCCGGACCCTGGGTTCATCCTTGGCGATCTGCAGCAGGACGTCCAAGGCGGGCCGACCCAGCTTGGCGAGCGCTGCGATGGCGCGTCGGGGGCCGATCTCGCCTTCGGCATCGAAGGCGGCGAGATGCCGTCGGATCGTCGTGCTCGGCCTGATCTCGCCTGGGGGACGCGTTCGAGCCATGTCCCAGGCTTCGAGAGCATCGTCGCGATGCAAGGGCGACTCCCGGTTCCGCCCGCACAACCACCAGTGTTCGAAGCGCCTCGTCAGCGATTGCGCCGGTACGATCGGGTTGGAGGTCATCCCATGTTCCATGCCTCGTCATCCTGTTCCCGCAATGCGATCGGTTGGCTCGGGGTCGTGGTCGCCGGGAGTGCCGCATCCTATGTCCTGCTGGATTGGCTGGGCAGGCGGCGTTCGGCCGTGACCCCGGACGACGAGCCACATGAGCCCGCCTCCCAGGACGATGCGCGGGAAGCGGCCGAGCCGGCGGATGCGCCGACCTACGTATCCGCCGCGGTGGTGAACGCCTGCGCCCACAGCCGTCGCCGAGGGGATTTCGTCGATCTCGACGCCGAGCTCGACGAGACCGAGGCTGACCTCGTCCAGCGCTGAATGGACGGCGCGTAGGGAGCGGATTGCCCTGTCGACGCAGGGCGCTCCACTGCGCGGATGAAGAATCTGATCCCCCATGGCTGGCAGCTGCCGGACGCCATCGCCAACCGCTTGGGCGAGCAAGCGGGACGGCAGCGCATCATGACCCACGATCACCACCTGCTGATCGTCGGGCACGAGCCGCCGCGCCCCGGTGACCCCGAGCGACGTGGTCGCCTGTTCTGGCGCAGACCCGACGGGCAATGGGATTCGAGCGCCAATGGCGCCGGGGTCGGCGCGTTGCTGCGTCATCTCGATGAGTTCGCCAAGCGTGTCGATGTGCTCGAAGATCGCATCCACGCAGCCGACGAGGCCGACGATTACTTCGCGGTGCTACGCGAGGGAACGCCCCTGGTGCGCACCATCCGCAACCTCCACTTGGCCCTGCAGCAGGCCCGCGAAGCGGCCGATGACGATCGTGATCTCATCACCATCCGCGATCGCGCCACCGATCTCGAACGGGCCGGCGAACTCCTGCTCAGCGACGCCCAGCAGGGCCTCGACTACACCACCGCCAAGCGCAGCGAGGAAGCCGCGCGCAACGGCGAGATCCTGGCCCGCGCAGGTCATCGGCTCAACCTGCTCGCTGCGCTGTTCCTGCCGCTCACCGCCATCGCTTCGGTCTTCGGCATGCAGGTCGAGCACGGGCTCGAGCACCGCTGGGCGCCTTACCCTTTCTGGATCGTGCTGTGTGTGGGCCTGGCTGTGGGCGTGGCGGTCAAGGCGATGCTCGGCCGCGGCGCGCCGCGCACATGAGCGCACAGTCCCCTATAACAGTCCCCTATATAAGCGGGCACTGTTGGTCGCCGCGTTGCTTCCCGCGCCGCGTTGCTTCCCGCGCCGCGTTGCTTCCCGCGTGGGGGGCTTAAACATGGAGCTGCGATATGCTGCAGACCTCCTGTCCCCATTGTCGCTATCGGATGCTTACCCCGGAATCGCACGGTGGCCGCACCGTGCCCTGTCCGCGCTGCGGCCTCGCTGTTGCGTCCCCCCCGTCGGTGATGGCCGGTGAACCTCCGGTTCCCGGGAGTCCTGCGGAAACGGTCGAGGCGGCGGGTGTCGCGGGCATCCCTGCCCCGATGCTCGACGGGGACTCTCTGCCCGAAACAGCGCCAGCGGTTTCGGGCGTAGCTTCAGCGCCTGCGTCCAACGTGGCCGTCACGCCACGGCCCGCGACCGCCGCCCGGCGGCGCACCAGCGAGCAGCTGGTCGCTCCTTCCGTTGCGGGTCCGGCGCGAGCGTCCGCCGTGCAGGTCCCGCCGAGGCGAGCGTTCCGCATCGCGCATTGGCCGAGCGCCCTGCGGTGGATGCTGCCGAGCCTGGCGATCGCCACCGTCGTTCTGGCGTGGACGTGGCGAACCAGCACGGCAACTGGTCAGCCTGTCCCGCCCGCGGTTGCCCGATCGCCCATCGTCATCGTGGACCAAAGCGCTCCCGCTCCCGCGGTGGCAGAGGATTCCGCGATCGTGCCATACGATCTGCTCGATCGCGCATTCCTCGATCTGCGCGCCGGCGAGGCCATCTCGGTGGATGGTCGCGTGCATTACGTTCGTCGCGCGGGAGATGGGCTGGCGCTGCATGTGGCCTCGACACCGCCTCATCCGGGATCAACCCCTTACATGATCGATGTGCGTGCCCGATTGGTCGCGGCAACCCTTCTGGCACTGAGCTTGCCGTTCGATGGCGGATGCATCCTGGTTCGAGTGCCGTGGGCGCAGGATGGTGCCTATCACAACCTCCATCTCGAGATCGATGCGCGTCGTGACCCGCCGGTTTCCGTCCGCATGGATGGTTCGCTCGTGGAGGTATCGTGCGACCGATCCGCAGATCCCGCGACGACCTTCGCCCTCGACGGGGGATCGTGCGCTGCCGCGACCATCCTCCGCTGGCGTCTGCAGTCCGGTGGCGCTGCATTGCCGATCACGGATGCGCCGATCGAGCCCGGCACCTTCACAGCGCTCGCGCTCGGACCGGTATTCGACCGCCATCTGCGTCCGACCGAGCCGACCGATGGTCGTTCCGCTGCTGATTGGAGCTATGACATCTGCGACACGATCGTGCGCGTGCTGTCGCCGACCACGCAGGGCGAATACGACGCCGTCGCCCGCCTGCTCGCGATGGCCCGCGCGATCGACCCAGATTCCACCGTGGTCGAGCTCGTCGAAGGCGCTCTGGTCGCAGGCACGACCCCAGCATTGCCGGCGCCTCATGTCCGTGCCAGCGACGTCGCGCAGCCGTGGATGCATGACGTCGAAGGATTGGAGCGCCTGCTTCCCGACCCGCATGCCCAGGCCCTGGTTGCGCAACTCGCGGCCGATCTCGCACCAGGTGCCCCGGCTCCACGCCGCATGCTCAGCGGGTTGCGGTGCCGAGGGGTGCGCGCGGACTGGGAGGCATATGGAAGGCGTTTGACCCGAGCCATCGAACTCGATCGCCGTTCCTCCGAAGCAGCCTGGCGATCGTTGGACTGGAACATGCGACGGCGTGACGATCGCGGCCACTGGGTGTCGACCCCAGCCGAGATGCGCGTCGAGTATCCGTCGGTGCCGATGACGGTCGTCGCATTCAACGGCCGAGAGGAAGGCGGATGCGGCATCTCCGCCCGCAGCTGCAGCATGCGCGCGGTCTGTCCCGACCCAGGGCCCCAGACCGATCGCTGGGCGTTCGTGCGCGGTGTCCCCCTGGTCGGAGATGGGGATGTCGAGATCGCTGCCGATGGTTGCGCTGCGCTCGCATTGCTGCCGATCGATGCCCGCCGCGCTGAACCGCTCGAATACGTGATGCGCGGAGCTCATGCCGGAGGTGGCGCGGCGCCGCGCGTGGTCGGACGTTGGACCTTGGAACGGCGATTTTCTTGGCGGCAGCTGTCGCGTAGCCCGTCCGCCGACTGGTTCGATGGCCCGTCATGGCCGGGACACGTGGTTGGCGTGCGCAGGCGCAATGGACGCGTGTCCTTCCGCCTCGACGGTGGGAACTGGACCAGCTCAGTGGATTTCGCCCACGACGCCTTCATCGGCTTGCGCATGCAACCCGCGAACGAGGGGGTCGTTCCGCCGCTGGTCGTCGCGGCCTATGCGGTGGATCCCGGCGCTTCGGGCTCGGCGCTGTCGCTGGCTGCCGAGGTCGTCGCCGGAACGACTCCTTGGACGAGCCAGCCCGATGGATCCATCCCTTTGACCGGGCTGACCTTCGCGATCGATCCAGACACAGCGCGGGCGCGTTCCAGCCTGGTCATCGGGTGCCCCGCCGGACTCCCGGGATCCCAGCTCGACCTGACCGCGCAGTTCGCGTGGTCGCTCCGGTGCGTCGCGACCACCGCGCGCGTACCCGCGAACGCGCCGATCCTCGACGTGCACGCCTGGGATGAGGAGAACCGCCCGGTGGCGCGGCGGCTGCGCGTCCTCGCTTCGTCGCACACCGTCCGCCCCGAGGTTCTCGGTCTCGACACGCCCATCCTGATCGCTGGGAAACCGCAACCCCTGCTCCTCCTCGGCCACCACCTCGAACGTGTGGCTTCCGGCGAGGTGGCCGTTCGGCTCGTGCACATGCCTCCGACGATCTGGCAGCGCGACGAACGGCCTGATCTCGAGGGCGTCGGCAAGCCCTACGCCCTGACCTTCACCTGCGACCGGATCGTGCGCGACCAACCGTTGCCGCCTGGAGCCATCGGACATCTCCAGGCCGTGCGGTCGGTGGTCACGGTGCCGCATGCGGGAGTCGCCTATCTCGAGGTCGAGGGTATCCTGATCCGTACCCTGCCAGTCCCGGTTCTGCCCATCGAGCGCGCGCACGAACTGGATCGTCTGCGTGCCGCTCTGCGCGATCGCGATGGCGATGGCCTGATCACGGGCGCCGACGTGGATGTGGTGGCGGTCGACGCACCGCCCTGATCGCCGCATCCTGCGTCGAGGCCGAGGATCGCGGCACCGCAGGGCATGCAGTTCAGATGGTCGGGTTGGCTGAGACTTCACACTGGCGGCACCGCCGCCTCGACAAAGGTCGGGGGGTCCGGGGGCGAAGTCCCAGAAACAATTGGTCGGACCGACAGGATTCGAACCTGCGACCTTCTGGTCCCAAACCAGACGCTCTAGCCAAGCTGAGCTACGATCCGC
>JACDEC010000294.1 GCA_013816645.1 Planctomycetota bacterium | reverse complement strand
CACCGTCGGCTCGCCCGCGATCATCAGTGGTCCGCTGCTCGCCGATGGGCCGCTGACCACCACGGTGACCTTCGTCTCGCCCTCGGTCGATACCCAGACCAGGTCGGTGCAGGTGCGCATGGCGGTCGAGGGCGCTGGCGCGCTGCGACCCGGCGCGTTCGTGCAGGTCGAGATCCGGCCGCAGAGCGCGCGCAGCGCGGTGGTCGTCCCGCGCGCGGCGGTGTTCTCGGTCGACAGCATGCCGACGGTCTTCGTCCCCGACGGGGTGATCGCCAACCGCTTCATCGCCCGCGAGATCGAGACCGGCCCGGCGGTCGGCGACGTCGTGCCGGTTATCTCCGGCCTGGCCGCCGGCGATCGGTTGGTGGTCTCCGGCGGATTCCTCATCAAGGCCGACCTCGGCAAGCACGCGGCCAAGGGCTGCTGCGACGCCGACTGACCTGCCATGCTCACCGCCCTGCTCAACTTTTCGATCCAGCATCGGGTCTTCGTCATCCTCGCCACCCTGGTGGTGGCGATCGCCGGTGCGCTCGCGCTGGCGCGCCTGCCCATCGACGCGGTCCCCGACATCACCAACAACCAGGTGCAGGTCACCACCCTGGTCGACGGGCTGACGCCGCTCGACGTCGAGCGCCAGGTCACCTACCCGATCGAGACGGCGATGGCCGGCATCGCCGGGCTCGAGTACACCCGTTCGCTGTCGCGCAGCGGCTTCTCGCAGGTCACGGTGGTCTTCGCCGACGGCGTCGACATCTACTGGGCCCGCCAGCAGATCACCGAGCGCATCGGCGAAGCGCGCGAACGCCTGGCGCCCGGGGCCGAGCCGACCATGGGGCCGATCGCCACCGGGCTCGGCGAGGTCTCGATGTACGCCGTCGAGTTCGTCCATCCCGATGGCAAGGGCGCGCCGATCGCCGCCGACGATGAAGCGGGCTGGCAGGCCGACGGCAGCTACCTGACCCCGGAAGGCCAGCGGCTGACCGCGGCCGAGGATCGCATCGCCTACCTGCGCACCGTGCACGACTGGGTGGTGCGGCCGCAACTGCGCTCGGTGCCGGGCATCGCCGGCATCGACGCCATCGGCGGCTTCGCCAAGCAGTACGTGGTCGAGCCCGATCTGGCCAGGCTGGTGTCCTACGGCCTGACCATCGCCGACCTGCGCGTCGCCATCGAGCGCAACAACCAGTCGGTCGGCGCCCTGCCCATCGAAGTCAACGGCGAGGGCTACATCGTCCGCTCCGATGGCCGCATCCAGACCGTCGAGGATCTCGCCGCCATCGCCCTGACCACCCGCGAGGGCGTGCCGATCCGGGTCGGCGACGTCGCCAGCGTCGGCTTCGGCCGCGAGGTCCGCACCGGCACCGCCACCCACGACGGCCACGAGGCGGTGATCGGCACCGCGCTGATGCGCATCCACGAGAACAGCCGCACCGTCGCCCGCGCCGTGTCCGAACGCCTGGACCGGGTCCGCGTCGCGTTGCCGCCCGGCATCGCCATCAAGTCGCTCTACGACCGCTCGAACCTGGTCGACGCCACCATCCGCACGGTGCGCAACAATCTGGTCGTGGGCGCGGCGCTGGTCATCGCCGTGCTGTTCGTGCTGCTCGGCAACCTGCGCGGCGCGCTGATCGCCGCGGCGGTGATCCCCGTGTCGATGCTGATCGCCGCGATCGGCATGGAGCGCTTCGGGATCAGCGGCAACCTGATGAGCCTCGGCGCCCTCGACTTCGGCATCATCGTCGACTCGGCGGTGATCATCGTCGAGAACTGCGTGCGCCGGCTCGGCGAGCGTCAAAAGCAGCTCGGTCGCCTGCTGACCCAGCAGGAACGTTTCGCCGAAACCTTCGCGGCCGCGATGCAGGTGCGCCAGGCCACGCTGTTCGGCGAAGCCATCATCATCGTGGTCTACCTGCCGATCCTGACCCTCGCCGGCATCGAGGGGAAGATGTTCCACCCCATGGCCATGACTGTGATCCTGGCCCTGGCCGGCGCCTTCGTGCTGTCGCTGACCCTGGTGCCGGCGCTGGTCGCGCTGACGCTGCGCGGGCGCATCCGCGAGCGCGAGACCCGGCTCGTCCACTGGGCCAAGCTGGCGTACGAACCAGTGCTGCGCGCCGCCGTCCGGCTGCGCTGGCTGGTCGCGGCCATCGCGGTGGCGATCTTCGCGCTGTCGTTGTGGCTGTTCTCGCGCCTCGGCCAGGAGTTCATCCCCAAGCTCGACGAGGGCGACATCGCCATGCAGTCGGTGCGCATCACCTCGACCTCGATCGAGCAGTCGACCGCGATGCAGCGCGAGGTCGAGCGCGCGGTACTCACCCTGCCCGAGGTCGCCTACGTCTTCTCCAAGACTGGAACCGCCGAGGCCGCCTTCGACCCGATGCCGCCGAGCGTCTCGGACGCCTTCATCATGCTCAAGCCGCGCGCGGATTGGCCCGATCCTCGGCTGACCAAGCCGGCGCTGGTCGACAAGCTGCGCGCCACCGTCGACCAGGTTGCCGGCAACCGCTACGTCTACACCCAACCCATCGAGCTGCGCTTCAACGAGCTGATCTCGGGCGTGCGCGCCGATCTCGCCGTCAAGGTGTTCGGCGACAACTTCACCGATCTGCTGCTCACCGCCGGCGACGTGGCGACGGTGATCGGCTCGCTGCCCGGCGCCAGCGAGGTCAGCACCGAGAGCGTCGACGGGCTTCCCTCGCTGGCGATCACCGTCGATCGCGCGGCCTGCGCGCGCCTCGGCCTGGCCATCGCCGACGTGCAGGAGGTGGTCGCCAGCGCCCTGGGCGGTAGCGCGGCCGGCGTCGTCTTCGAGGGCGACCGGCGCTTCGACATCGTCATCCGCCTACCCGACGCGGTGCGCCGCGATCTCGCCGCGCTCGAACGGCTGCCCGTCCCGCTGCCCGGGGAGGAGCAGGACGCTACACCGCTGCGCGGCGCCGCCGAGCTGGCGCACTCCGATGGACCACTCGCTGGGCACCGCTTCGTGCCGCTCTCGGCGGTGGCCGCGATCGAAGTCATCGAAGGACTCAACCAGGTCAGCCGCGAGGACGGCAAGCGCCGCATCGTGGTCCAGGCCAACATCCGCGGACGCGACCTCGGCTCGTTCGTCGCCGAGGCCCAGCGTCGCGTCGCCACGGAGGTCGTGCTGCCCGCGGGCACCTGGATCGCCTGGGGCGGGCAGTTCGAGAACCTGGTCGCCGCCAAGCGGCGCTTGACCGTGGTGGTGCCGGTGTGCCTGGGGCTGATCGCCATCCTGCTCTATATGACCTTCGGTTCGATCACCCACGGCGCCCTGGTGTTCACCGGCGTGCCGCTGGCGCTGACTGGCGGCATCCTCGCCCTGTGGCTGCGCGGCATGTCCTTCTCGATCAGCGCCGCGGTCGGCTTCATCGCCTTGTCGGGCGTCGCCGTGCTCAACAGCCTGGTCATGGTCGCCTGCATCAACCAGTTGCGCCGCGAAGGCCGCGACCTCCCCGGCGCCATCCACGAGGGCAGCATGACCCGCCTGCGTCCGGTGCTGATGACCGCGCTGGTCGCCAGCCTGGGCTTCGTGCCGATGGCGCTGGCGAGCGGCCAGGGCGCCGAGGTCCAGAAGCCGCTCGCCACCGTGGTCATCGGCGGGATCGTGTCTTCGACCCTGCTCACCCTGGTGGTCCTGCCCGCGCTCTACCGCATCTTCCACCGCGACCACGGGCCGCAGGACGCCGCCGTGGAACCGGCCTGAACCGCCCCGCCTTCTCATCCCCGTCTCACCCCGGGGCCGTACCATCGGCCCCAACCACCGAGGAGTCTCCATGCTCAGATCCCTGTCCCTGATCGCCCTGCTGGTCGCCGGGTTCAGCTACGCCCCGAATCTGCTGGCCGCCGACGGCGAGATGGCGCCCGCGCCCGCGCCCGCCGCCGAAGGCGCAGCGAACCCCGACGTGAAACCCTTCCCGCTGAGCTTCTGCGTCACCTGCGGCGACGAGTTCACCTCCGAGCAGGAACAGATCGTCACCAAGGTACACAAAGGTCGCGAGGTCAAGCTGTGCAAGGGCTGCGTGAAGATCTTCAATGCCGACCCCGACGGCTACCTCAAGCAGGTCGACAAGTCGATCAAGACCGGCAAGCCGGTCAAAGAAGGACACTGATCCCAGGCCGATTCGGCGCCGCATCGGTTGCGATGCGGCGCTGACTCCGGGTGGATCAGGTCAGCGCCAGCTTGCCGGCGGCGACCAGCAGCACCGCGCTGAGCGCGAGCTTCAAGGCGCGTGGCGGCGCACGCCGGCTGCCGAACCAGGAACCGATGGTTCCGCCGACCACCACCACGACGCACCAGATCCACAGGTCGGCGGGCAGTGCCTCCAGGCGCGGCCGAATGCCGACCAGGCCACCGATCGAATTGAGGAGGATGAACGCCGCCGCGACGCCGGCGCTGTCACGTACCCGCCCCCAGCGCATCAGGATCAGCAGCGGCGAGAGGAAGATGCCGCCGCCGGTCCCGGTCAAGCCGGCGAGCAGTCCGATGATCGCGCCGGCCGGCAGCGCGATCGAGAGCGCGGGCAGGCTCGGCTCGGGTGACTCGCCGCGCTGCCCTTCGAGGTCGTGCCGCGGCGCCGCGGAGACCTCGAGCATCAGGCGGACGGCCGCCGCGCCCAGGGCGATCCCGAGCAGCACGCGGTGCACGCTGCCGCTGACCGGCAAGGCGCCCCCGAGCACCGCCATCGGGATCGAGGTCACCGCGAACGGCCAGAACAGCCGCCAGCGGAAGCAGCCGACGCTGGCGAACTGGACCAGGGCGATGGTCGCGACCACCGTGTTCATGATCAGCGCGCACGGCCGCAGGTCGGGCATCGCCACGCCGGCGAGGGTCAGGGCGACGAGGTAACCGGACGCGCCGGCATGGCCGACCGATGCGTAGAGCAGGGAGGCGAGCAACAGCGCGGGGATCAGCAGGTCAGCCATGCGGCACCGCGCTCGCCGGGGTCGCGGCGTCGATCAGTTGCTGCAC
>JACDEC010000293.1 GCA_013816645.1 Planctomycetota bacterium | reverse complement strand
CTACCTGCGCAAACGTCGCTCGGCGTGGCTCGCGCTCGGCGCGATCGTGCTGACCGTGTTCATCCCGATCGTGGTGCTGGGGGTGATGCAGGGTTTCGTCGATGTGATGGCCCGCCAGGTCCGCTCGACCGAGAGCGACCTGACCTGCGCAGCCGGCTTCTTCGAACTCGGCATCCCCGACCATCCCGAGCAGCGCGCCGCATTGGCCGGAGTCGATGGCGTGGTCGGCGTCGGTCCGTTCATCACCAGCCATGCGATGCTCACCCCGCGCCGCGGCGACGGGAAGGTCGACTTCCGCTACAGCGTCCCCTGCCTGGTCGATGCCATCGAATGGGACGCCGACCGCGCGTTGGGTCGCCTCTCTCTCGGATCGCTGCACCGCACCCCCGATCTCGACCTGCGCCAACCGCCGCTGCCGCCCGAGCGCCGCGGCACCGGCTTCCTGACCATGACCTGGCGCTCGCACCTCGCGTTGATCGGCGGCGGGATGATCGCCGGGCTGGGTCCCCTGCCACTGCCGCCGCGCAGCACGCCATCGGCCGGCGCGATCGTCGGCCAGGAACTCGCCTACTTCGCGGAACTTTCGACCGGCGGGCCGGGCATGCTCGGCACGCGCATCCAGGTGCTGGTGCCCAACGGATCGGGCGGCGCCACCGGCCGGGTGCAGCTGGAGATCTCGGACACCATCGGCACCGGCATCTATGAGGTCGACCGCTACAACCTGATCGTCCCGCTCGGCTACGGCCGGCGTCTCGCCGATCTCGGGCCGGCCGCGCCCGGCGCCGATCCCCTGGTCACCGGCTTCCGGGTGCGCATCGCCGATGACCGTCCGCTCGACGAGATGGCCCACCGCGTCGCCGAGGCCAGCGGCCTGCAGACCCAGACCTGGATGCAGCGCCGCGTCCACCTGGTCAAGAGCCTGGTGCAGCAGCGCAACCTCATCGGCCTGATGATGATCCTGGTGCAGTGCCTGACCGTGTTCATCGTCTACGCGGTGTTCAGCACGCTGGTCGCCGAGAAGCGCCACGACATCGGCGTGCTGCTCGGCATCGGGGCACGTCCCAGCCAGATCACCGGCGCGTTCCTGGTGTCGTGCGTCGCCGCCTGCGTGTTCGGCGGGCTGCTCGGCTGGGCGATGGGCTGGGGGCTGCTGCTCGCGCTCAACCCGCTCTGCGACTACTTCGGCATCGCCCTGTTCCCCCAGGACTTCTTCTATTCGCCCGACACCCCGATCAGCATGAACCCGCTGATCCCGTTGTTCTTCATGGGCGTGATGACCACCGTCGCCCTGCTCGCCGCGGCGATCCCCGCGCTGCGCGCTGGCCGAGTCGACCCGGTGCAGATCCTGCGCGAAGGCGGCTGAGGTCGCTCGAGGTCGACTGAAGGCGGGCGGCGCTTCCGTCATGCGCACTGGTCGTGATTCTGCCGGCATGGACGAACGCCCCGCCTTCACGCTGCGCGACCAGGTCGGGATCGTCCCCCTGCAGGCAGGACTGTTCGTCCGCCGCGAACCGGGCCGGCACGCCCGCCGGACCCTCGACTCGCACGAGATCATCTACGTCGACCGGGGCCGCTTGGCGATGCGCGAGGGCGACGACCGCTTCGTCCTCGACCCGGGCGAAGCGGTGGTGCTGCGCGCTGGCCGCGAGCACGCGGGCACCGAGGACTACCCGACCGGCCTGCGCATATATTGGCTGCACTTCCGGATCCGCGCCGGCAAAGGAAGCGGCGAGCGCTTGGCCGTGCCGCGCACCGTCCGGGTGGCGCGTCCCGATCGCCTCACCGCGCTGCTGCGCCGCTACCTCGACGACCAGGCCGAGGGCGGCATCCCAGGGCCAGTCCTCGGCCACTTGATCATGCTGATGCTGCACGAACTCGCCTTGCCCGCGGCCAAGCCGGGCGTCGCCAATGCCCTGGCGCGCGCCGCCAACGAGGTGCTGGCTACGCGCTTCGAGCAGCCGCTCTCCACCGCTGGACTCGCCGAGGAACTCGGCTGCAACCCCGACCACCTCGGCCGCTGCTACCACCGGATGTACGGGCGTTCGATCATCGCCGACCTGCACATCTTCCGCCTGCGCTGGGCCAGGCGGCGGCTGATGGATTCACCCGATCCGGTCGAGGCCATCGCGCGCGCGGCCGGATTCGCCGACGTCGTCTACTTCCGCCGGATCTTCCGCCGCGCCGAAGGCATGGCGCCGCTGGCCTTCCGGCGCATGCACCAGCGGATGCACGTCAACACCGATTGAGGCGCCGCATGCCGGAATCGTCCTCTTCGCCTACGCCAGCGGGCGGCTTGCGCGACCGGGCGCCGGATGCGTAGGATGGCCGGTCAGGAGCCGCCATGACCGTCGCAACCGAGACTCGACCCCTTCCCATCCCCGCTGCCGCAGTCCGGGTGAGCGGCGGCATCTGGCGCGCACTGCTCGAACGCAACCGCGACCGGGTGCTGCCCGCGATCGGCGAGCAGTGCCGGCGCACCGGACGCATCGACGCCTTCCGCCTCGCCTGGCGCGAGGGCAGCGACCTGCCCAAGCCGCACATCTTCTGGGATTCGGACGTCGCCAAGTGGATCGAGGCGGCCGCGCACGTCCTCGCCGAACGGCGCGATCCCACCCTGGAAGCGGAGATCGACGCGGCGGTGGAACTGATCGCGAGCGCCCAGCAACCCGACGGCTACCTCGGCGTCTACCATACCGTCGTCGAACCCGGCAAGCGCTTCACCAATCTGTGCGAGAACCACGAGATCTTCTGCATCGGCCACCTCGCCGAGGCCGCGGTCGCCTACGACCGCGCCACGGGAAAGCGCCGGCTGGTCGAGATCGCCGAGCGGGCCTTCGCCCACATCGCCACGGTCTTCGGCACCGGGACAGGCCAGGTGCGCGGCTACGACGGCCATGAGGAGGTCGAACTCGCGCTGGTCGCCCTGGCGCGGCACACCGGGAACCCGCGCTGGTTCGCGCTGGCGCGCTCCTTCGTCGACGAGCGCGGGCAGGCGCCGCTGTTCTTCGCCGAGGAAGCCGCGCGGCGTGGCGAGGGACCGGGATTGCCGCACTACTCATCCGTCGATGGCCTGGCGTACTACCAGGCCGACCGGCCGGTGCGCGACCTGACCGAGGCCAAGGGTCACGCGGTGCGCGCGATGTACCTCTATTGCGGCATGACCGACCTGGCCGCTTGCACCGGCGACCGAGGTCTGCTCGCCGCGCTCGACCGGTTGTGGGACAGCGTGACCCGGCGGCGCATGCACGTCACCGGCGGCGTGGGAGCGCGCCACCACGGCGAGAGCTTCGGCGCCGACTTCGAGCTGCCCAACGCCTCGGCGTACTGCGAGACCTGCGCCAACATCGGCTTGGCGCTGTGGGCCAAGCGCATGCTCGACCTGCGCGGTTCCGGCCGCTATGCCGACGCGCTCGAGCACACGCTCTACAACGCCTGCCTGCCCGGGCTGTCGCTCGACGGCGACCGCTTCTTCTACCATAACCCGCTGGAGAGCCGTGGCGAGCATCACCGTCAGGAATGGTTCGGCTGCGCCTGCTGCCCGCCGAACATCTCGCGCCTGATCGGCTCGATCGGGAAGTACGTCTACGCCACGACGCCGGGCGAGGTGCGCATCGACCTCTACGTCGCCGCCGAGATCGCCGTCCCGGGCGCGGCGCTGGCGATCGAAACCAACTACCCCTGGGATGGGCAGGTGCGCATCGCCGTGCGCGCGCCCAGCGCGGCGCGCTTCGCGCTGCGGCTGCGGATCCCCGCCTGGTGCGACGCCCCGGTGCTGCGGGTCGGCGACCAGCAGATCGCCTGCACCGCGGTGGACGGTTATGTACGCATCGAGCGCGCGTGGTCGGACGGGGACACCATCACCCTCGACCTGCCGATGTCGGCGCGACGCATCTACGCGCATCCCGCGGTGCAGGACGATTGCGGTCGCGTGGCCCTGGTGCGCGGGCCGATCCTCTACTGCCTCGAAGGCGTGGACAACGGGCCCTGGCTGAACGACCTCACGGTGCCACGTTCGGCCGAGATCCGCGCCGAGCAGCGCGACGATCTGCTCGGCGGGGTGGTGGTGCTGCGGCTCGACGGCGAGGCCACCTCCGCCGTCCCCGACGAACTGTACGCGACCGCGCCGGCGGGGCGCGCTCAGCGCGCGATCACCGCGGTGCCCTACTTCGCCTGGGACAACCGCGCGCATGGACCGATGCTGGTCTGGATGCGCGAATGCTGAATCCGACGGTCAACCGGCGGGACCGCCGCGTCCGCGGGCGTCGCGCAGGCGCTCGAAATCGTGGCGCAGCGCCTCGAGGTCGGCGTCGGACCATTCCTCGAGCTTGATGAGCTGACGCCGCGCGCCCTGGTGCGTGCGCAGCAATTCGTCGAGCTTGAGGTGCAGGGCCCGGGTGTCGCGGTTCTGGGTGCTCTGCAGCAGGAAGGCGATCAGGAAGGTCACCTGCGACGCCGCGGTGTTCATGGTGAGTTGCCAGGTGTCGGAGTACCCGCACCAAGGCCCCACCGCCAACCATGCCAGGGTCACGACTGCGGTGGCGACGAACGCCCACGGCGAGCCGACGATGGTCGCGGTGCGGTCGCTGAGCACGCGGAAGAACGAGCGCATGGCGGGCCCTCGCGGGCAGTGTGGGCGCGGACGGTGGCGGGGGCAATCGCGGCGCACCCACTCATCCACATCCCCTCACCAGCGCCCACCGGCGGCCAACCACTCCTTCCAGCGCGCGAGCGCCGCGGCGCGCTTGTCATCGCCAGCCTGCGGCCGATAGCCGAAGGCTCCGGCGAGGGTGCCAGAGTCGGCCTTGGCGAGCGCCGCGAGCTTCGCTCCCATCAACGCGGTGATCGCGGCGCGGCGCACGCTCTCCGCCGGATCACCGAGCGCGTCGACCAGGGCGCCGGTCAGCACCAGATCGATGTTGGCGCTACCCTGCTGCAGCGGCATGGCAGCGCCGAGGGCGGTGACCGCGGCGACCCGCGCCTCGGGAAGCAGTGCGGCGT
>JACDEC010000292.1 GCA_013816645.1 Planctomycetota bacterium | reverse complement strand
CGCTCACGCAGCGGCAATCGACCGTGGCGGCGAGCAGCGTGTAATCGACCCCGGCGAGCACGGTGATGGTGCGCGTGACCGCCTCGGGCGCGGTGAAGGTCACCCGCTGCAGCAGCGGCGACGCGCTGATCGTGGTCACCGGCGCGACCGCCGGCGCTGGGCTCTCCAGGCCAACGAACACCACCACGGCGCACAGCACCAGCACGGCGGACCAGAGCGGACGGCGAGCCATGGATCGGGACCTTTTCACGGGGTGATCGCTTTCGGCGGGCAGGTGCGCGCATCGTCTCGAGCGAATGGGACCATCACCGCGCGTAATGCCGCACGAATCATGTTCAAGTATGCAACATGCCATTCTCTGCCACCGGAGGACATACATGTGCCATAAATATGCCACATATAGCGAGCTATATCAACGCACCATTAAAGAATAATTCATCTAGCCATGACAGCAATGTCGCATATTTCTCTGCGCCCATGCCTACGACTATGCGCGCAGTGCTCACCGTTCTCGGACTCGCTCTCGCCCTCTGCGGTTGCGGCCGCGAACAGCCCGATCAAACGTCCAGCGCGCCCGCCCCGACTCCTGCCCGGGTCGAGCCCGCGGCCGCCCCGCTGACACCGGACCAGCGCGTGGCCCAGCCCATCGATGGCGCTGGTCTCGACGAACGTGCCCAGGCCCAGATCGCCTCGGTGCGCGAAGCCCTGGCCAACCGCAGCCATCCCGAACGGCTCTCGCCGCTGGTCGCGCCGGCGGCCTTCGACCGCGCGGCCTGGGATCGCGATCCCGAAGCCTACCTGCGGGTCATCGAACCCGGGCGCGTTTATCAGACCGCGCAGCCCGGCAAGGATGTCCCGGTCCTGGTGCCGATCGGTCCGGTACTGGCGCGGATCCGCGCGTTATCGTCGACGACCCTGGCGGTGCGCGCGCCGGCCGGTGCCCCGGTGTCGTGGACCAGTGGCGATCTCGGCGCGTTCGAGAACCGCCTGACCAGCATCACCGTGCGCGCCAACGACCAGGGCGTGGCCGCGGTCACCTTCACCGCCTCGCCCGGCACCTCGGCGCTGGCCCACGTCCTGGTCGGCAGCCCCTTGGCTACCGGGCAGGTGCATTTCACCGTCGATGTGATCGGCGGCGCCGAGGTGAATACCCCGCCCGCTACGCCCGGCGAGCCCGCCACCATCCTTCCTGTCACTCCGTAGTCGTTGAGGACTCCAGTCATGATCACGCAGTTCATCCGTGCGGTTCTCGTGTTCGGTATCTTGGCGCTGCCATGGGCAGGACGGTCGGGTGTGGGATTGGCGGCCGCGGATCCGGTTGGCAGCAACAATGCGCCGCCCAATGCCGCGGCCGCCGCGGCGCTGCTCAATACGACCATGCGCATCTGCGACAATCTCCTGCGTATCTATTGTTGCTGTCCGCCCGCCTGGTTGGCCCCGCTCTGCGACCTGATCAAGGTCGATGGCTGCGGACCGTGCGTGTCGCCGACCACTTCGACCGTCGACAACCTGACCTTCAATTACACCCACGATGCCCCCGACTTCCAATCCGCCATCCATCCCGGTGCCGCTGGCGCCCAGGGCTGCGTGTCCTGCGGCAGCGCCGGAGGCGGCGACGCCAGCGGCGTTCCGCATCTCGACGCCTTGACCATCGCGCGCGTCCACCGCTCGCGCGACGTCAGCTACGACAGCTCGTTTGGGCCGGGCGTGTACCTCGCCCACTACGACACCAAGCTGATGCTGGCCACGACCACGTCGGGCGAGCAGTTCATCGATGTCCTGCGTCCCGAAGAGATGGGCCTGATGCACTGCAGCGACGGCCCGTGGCTGAACGAATGGGGCTACAGCGAGGTCCGTGACGGCATCTATCACGATCAGCGCACCAAAGGCGTGCGCGAGATCCGCCTGCTCGACGCCTCCGGGATGCCGACCGCCGACCAGACCCTGGCGGTGAGCGCGCGCCTGATCCGCCATAGCGGCGCCGAGATGATCTTCGAGATCATCGACCTCGGCGGCGGATCCCGCGCCGGTCGCCTGGTGCAGAGCTTGGACCGCAACGGCTACGCCACGGTGATCGCTTACGCCTACCAGCCCAGCGATGACCTCGGCGGCTCGCCCGCGCGGCTCTGGCAGATCGCCAGCGTGACCGACGCCTATGGCCAGGTCGCGACCTTCACCTACGCCAGCGCCCAGGTCTCGGGGCGTTGGGTGGTCTCGGCCATCGCTCTGCCCAACGGCACCTCCCTCGCCTACCACTACAGCGCCGGCTACCTCAGCAGCATCGACGAAGCCGACGGCAGCACCGCGACCTTCAGCCGCAGCTACGATTCGATCAGCGGCTGCATCGTCGCGCAGTTCGCCGACGCCGGCGCCGAAGGCATCCACCGCGCCAAGTCGGTCTACCTGACCACCAGCTACACGCTGGTCGAGCAGTCGGGCAACATCTTCCCCCAGTCGGCGCAACTCTGCCGCATGGTGGTCAATGGCGCCGGTGAAGTCGCGTACCTCAATTTTCCGCACCCGCTCTACAGCCTGGTGTGGATCCACGAGGGCGGCCACGCTCTGCGTCATCAGTGGGCGGGCTTGACCGCCCAGTACGCCAAGACCTGGGACATCAAAAGCGACGACACGCCGTGGCAGGGTGATTTCCCGCGCGCGACCATCGAAAGCAAGTCCGCCGAATCGCTCTACGACAAAAGCAATAGTTGGCGCAACTGGGTCAAGCTCGAAGCCAGCGGCCTGCGCGACGAGCGCGGCAAGACCGTGTCCTTCACCTACGACGCCGCCGGCAACCTGATCTCCAGGTCGCATGCCGATGGCTCGACCCAGCACCTGTCCTACAACGCCTTCAGCCAGGTGATCCAGGACGAGGACCGTCTCGGCCGCATCACCCAGTCCGCATACGACGCGCGCGGCAACCGGCTCAGTCAGACCTCCGGCCTGGTCCGCGATGGCCTCGGCGCAGTGGTGCCCAGCGCCGATGTCGCCACCCGGTCCTGGGAATACATCGCTGCCGGCCAACCCAACCAGTTCCGCCTCGCCGCGAGCATCGACGCCAACGGCAAGCGCACGGATTATGGCTACGACGCCCAGGGCCGTCTGATCCAGATCGTCGAACCTGCCGACATCGCGGGCGGTGCCCGGGCCACCACCACGTTCACCTACGACGCGCAGAAACGGGTGAAGACCACCAGCGATCCCGCCGGGCGCGTGGTCAGCTACACCTACGACGCGCGCAACCGCATCGTGCGCAGCGATTTCCCCGACGGCTCGTGGAGCGGCAAGACCTTCGGCGCTGGCGCCGACGTCAACCTGTGCGTCGCCGAGAGCGACCGCGACGGTCGCGTCACCACCAGGGCCTATGACGGCGCCGGCCGCGTAATCCGCACCGTGCAAGGCGCGGCCCAGCGTTCGGTCGGCGGCGTCCTGACCGCCAGCAGCCGCAACCAGCAGCGCATCATCGAACTCGCCTACCTCGCCGGCACCCAGCTGGTGTCCGCGCGCAGCGTCGACGGTGAACTGACCACCACGACCTACGATTTCCGTAACCGGCCCCTGGCCACCACGGTCAGCCTGCCCGGCGGCCAGAGCCTGGTCACCACCAACGTCTACGACGACAACAACCAGCTCGCCGGCGTCATCGATCCCTACGGCCGCGCCACCCGCTACCGCTACGATGGCAACCACCGCGTGATCCGCGAAGTGCGCGAACTCGTGCCCAACGCGCTGCCCTGGCCCACCGATCTCGCCACCCTGGTCCGGCCGACCGGCGCCAATCCCGACTACGTCATCACCGACACCACCTACGACGCCGAAGGCCAGGTCCTGACCCGCAGCGACGGCCGCGGCGTGGTCACCAGCTTCATGTACACCCAGCGCGGCCAGCTCGCGTCCCAGACCGAAGCCGCCGGCACCAGCGTCGCTGGCGTGACCGCCATGACCTACGACGCCGAAGGCAACCTGCTGAGCCAGCGCTCGCCGCGTCAGGTCGCGGACGCCAGCCTGGGCGCAACCGTGTCGACTTACACTTGCCGCAACCTGCTCGCCACCCGCACTGAAGCCGCCGGCACCGCGATCGCGATGACCACCGCCTTCAGCTATTCGCCGACCCGCAAGATCGCCGCCCAGACCGTCGCCGCCGGTACCGCCCTGGCCCAGACCACCGGTTACACCTACGGCGTGTGCTGCGACCGTCTGATCGCGATCAGCGACGCCGCCGGCTTCGTCACCGGCTTCGCCTACGACTTCAATGGCAACCGCACCACGGTCACCGATCCGCTCGGCCACGCCACGGTGACGGCCTATGATCTGCTCAACCGCGTCGTCGCCGTGAACAACCCGGTGGGCGAAACCACCACCGTCACCTACGACCCCGACCTCACCGATGGCCTCGGACCGGCCTATCCCGCGGCGGTCGCTGCCGTGGGCTTCGCGGTAAGCGCCGACGGTTCGGCGGTGGCGACGACCAACGCGCTCGGACAGACCAGCCTGGACATCCGCGATGGACTCGGCCGCGCGCGCCTGCGCATCGATCCGCTCGGCCATGTCACCACGTTGACCTACGACGTGGTGGTCGATGGCCTGGTCCAGGCCACCCAGACCGACCCGCTCGGTCACGCCAGCCGCGCCCAGGCCGACGGCGCCGGGCTCCAGCGCGTGGCCATCGACGCCACCGGCGCGCGCAGCCTGTTCGGCTACGACGCCGCCGGCAACCGGGTGACCGCGCGCGACGCCAACGGCGTCGGCTTGGACTGCGTCATCGATGCGCGCAGTCGCGATGCCGCCTGCACCGACACCGTCGGACGCAGCACCGCCAAGACCTTCGACGCCAATGGCAACGTGCTGACCCAGAGCGATGGCCTGGGCAAGCTCACCAGCAACGTCTATGACGCGCGCGATCGCCGCACGTCGACCACTGATCGCATCGGCGCGGTCACCGGCTATGGCTACGACATGCTGGGCAACCTGGTCTCTATATTATAATATAATATCACTCGGGCGGAGG